>CAYYGB010000082.1:0-5192 GCA_964471285.1 uncultured Candidatus Thioglobus sp. | reverse complement strand
AGCAGCACGTTGTATGTCATGTGGCCTATGTTTTGAGTGTGATAACTGTGTTATGTACTGTCCACAAGATGCGGTATTTAAAGTTAAGGCTGATAAGGCTACTTTAGGTCGCTACGTTGATACCGATTACAATAAGTGTGTTGGTTGTCATATTTGTGCTGACGTATGTCCAACAGGCTACATTCAAATGGGTCTTGGTGAGTAATTCAACTTATTGAAGAGAAAATTTATGAATCGTTTATTAGTCATTTTTATCAGTTTATTTATTACCAGCGTGTTTGCACATGCTGACAGTCATATCAATATTGGTGATAAAGCTCAAGAGCTTAAAGATGAGGGTAAGAGTGAGGAAATTCATCCTGATTTAAAAGAAATCAGAATGATGCATCCACAGTTCTTATTGCATAAGCGTGATAAAACTTTAAGACAGGGTGTAAGAACCAAACGTGATTCACTAAAAGCTTGTGTTAACTGTCATAGTGCAACAGATGCTAAAAGTGAATATGTGCCGATTAATCAACAAGGGCAGTTTTGCTCTACTTGTCATCAAAAAGTGGGCACCAGCTTAGATTGTTTTTCATGTCATCGTAACACCCCTAAAGAGGACTGGTAAATGAATAAAAACCTAAATCGTCGTGACTTTATAAAAACAACAGCCGCCACTACAGCGGGTGTAGCCACTATTGCCACAGGTGTTACGTTATCTACTTATGTTAACGCAGGTGATCAGCCAGTTACTGACGAGAAGCGTTGGGGTATGCTGGTTGATACTAACAAATTAACTGAGTCAGATATTGACACCATGGTTGACGCTTGTCAAGAAGAGAATGGTTGGGGTAAAGAGACGCATTCAAACGCAGATCAGGAGCCAAGCTGGATCAAGAAAATTAAGGTTAAAGATACAGCCACTCAAAGAATTAGTAACTTAGCGCTAATGTGCCAGCATTGTGAAGAGCCACCTTGTGTAGATGTCTGCCCAACTAATGCTTCTATGAAGCGTGAAGATGGTATTGTCTTAGTTGATAAGCACTTATGTATTGGTTGTCGTTATTGCATGATGGCTTGCCCATACGATGCACGTTCATTTGTTCATGAAGAGTTAACTGATCAAAAAGAGCACATGCCTCGTGGCAAAGGTACAGTTGAATCTTGTACACTGTGTGTACATAAAGTTGACAAAGGTGATCAGCCAGCTTGTGTTGAAGCAGTTGACAGTGACGCGGTTATATTTGGTGATTTACTCGATGTAACTAGCAACATTCATCAGACATTAAAAAGAGTTCAAAGTACACAAATCCGTGCAGATTTAAATCTGAATACGGGCGTACGTTACAGCGGAATTTAAGAGAATTTTATGAGCATTATTCGATACGAGCAAACACGCGGAAAGAGTTTAGGTTTTTATGCATTAGTTGCAGGTCTAGGCGCTTTTATTTTAGCTGCATTGGGCAGTGTTTACTTCATGGAGCATAATGGCCACCATGTGACAGGTATGAGTAATCATATCGTTTGGGGTTTACCTCATGTGTTTGCTTTATTCTTAATTGTAGCTGCATCTGGCGCACTTAATATCGCCTCTATTGCTTCTGTTTTTAATAAGAAAATATATAAGCCACTATCTCGCTTGTCAGGTCTTGTAGCTTTGGCGTTGTTAGCAGGTGGCTTAATGGTTTTAGTATTAGACTTGGGTCGCCCTGATCGTCTAATCGTTGCCATGACCGAGTACAACTTCGGATCTATTTTTGCTTGGAATATTATTTTATATAACGGCTTCTTCCTAATCGTCGGTATTTATTTATGGATGATGTTTGAACGTCGTATGAATAAATACAGTCGTAAAGTTGGTATTGCAGCCTTTACATGGCGCTTAATCCTAACAACAGGTACCGGTTCAATCTTTGGTTTTCTAGTAGCGCGCCAAGCTTATGACGCTGTGATTATGGCGCCAATGTTTGTGATCATGTCTTTTGCTTTTGGCCTAGCTTTCTTTATATTGGTCTTAATGGCAAGCTACAAGTGGACAGCTCGTCCATTGGGTGACGCTATTGTTAATCGTTTAAGTAATTTACTGGGTGTATTTGTGGCAGCAGTTTTGTATTTTGTTGCTGTTTATCATTTAGGTAATCTATATTTAGCTGAGAATTCTGGTGTTGAAAACTTCATCTTAATGGATGGCGGTATTTACACACAACTATTTTGGTATGGTCAAATTCTTTTAGGTAGCTTGGTGCCATTAGCGCTTCTTTATTCTCCTTCTACTAAAGGCAACCGCTCTATGTTGGGTCTTGCTTCAGTATTAGTGATCTTAGGTGGTCTTGCACAACTCTACGTAATTATTATTGGCGGTCAAGCTTATCCAATGGAATTATTCCCTGGTAAAGAAATTTTAGAAGGTTACGGTACTATCGCTTCATACACACCAACATTGCCTGAGTTAATGCTAGGTCTTGGTGGCATGGCAGTAGCTTTAATTGCAATTACTTATCTGGTTAAGGTCTTGCCTTTCTTGCCAGAAAGTTTGGCTGATAATGTTGCTGATCCGCACCATAAAAGCTAACAAACGCTTAAAGTAGGGCAGTTCATGTCCATCTATCTTTCCGCAGCACACAAATCCTCAGGCAAAACAGTTGTTAGTCTGGGGATTTGTGGCGCTCTGAAGGCGCAAAAATTATCCGTTCAGCCTTTTAAAAAAGGCCCTGATTATATTGATCCGATTTGGCTTTCACAAGCCAGTGGTAAAGCCTGCTACAATTTAGATTTTTACAATATGACTGAAGCAGAAATTCTTCAGTTATACGGCGATAAAAACTCAACAGCTGATATTTCCATCATCGAAGGCAATAAAGGTCTGTATGACGGCATGAGCGTGACGGGTGGCGATGCAAATGCTGATCTAGCCAAGCTTCTTGATCTACCAGTGGTTCTTGTAATAGATTCCATTGGCATTACCCGTGGTGTTGCAGCATTGGTTAAAGGTTATCAAGCATTTGATACTGACGTTAATATTGCTGGCATTATCTTAAACAAAGTGGCGGGCGAGCGCCACGAGTCAAAACTTATTCAAGCGATTGAGTATTACACAGATCTTGATGTTATTGGCTCGGTTCGTCGATCAAAAGAGTTGATTATTGATGAGCGTCATTTGGGGTTAATGCCTGCTAATGAAACCCCTCAATCTCAGCATTTTATTGACAGCGCTTCACGATTAATTGCAGAGCAAGTAGATTTAAATAAAATCATCAGCTTTGAGAAAAACGTTCAGACTACTATCGCGCCTAGTATCAATATTGCTCCGACCAAGCTTAAGGTTGGCGTGGCAAAAGACAGTAGTTTTGGTTTTTATTATCAAGATGATTTAGACAAATTTAACCAACTTGGTGTTGAGCTTATTTATTTTGATACACTCAAAGATGCCCATTTACCTCATTGTGATGGCTTATTCATTGGTGGCGGATTCCCAGAGATGCAATTAGAAGCGCTCAGCGCTAACCAATCTTTACTTGAAGATATAAAACTCAAAATCGAACAAGGCCTACCTACTTACGCAGAATGCGGCGGTTTAATGTATCTGACCAATCAAATCACTGGCAATGCTGGCACTTATCCAATGGTCGGCGTGATTGACGCACAAACTAGCATGTCGCCTAAGCCAATTGGTCGCGGCTATGTACAGCTAGCACCCTCTGAAGATCATCCTTGGAAAAATGTAGCTAAGACAATTTATGCGCATGAGTTTCATTATTCCAAACTGGATAATATTGACCCTAATACACGTTATGCTTTTAAGGTTTTGCGTGGTGTGGGTGTGGATAATATGCAAGACGGCATTATTAAATACAACTTGCTCGCTTCCTATACACATTTGCGAAATGTAGGCGGTAATCAGTGGGTTGAACAATTTGTCGATTTTATTCAAAAAATTAAACACCAAACATCATGATCACAATTACAAAAAAAGCAGCAGAAGAAATATCACTTTCAACTCATAATCCAGAAACGCAAGGATTAGTTATCCGCTTTGCTGCTGATAAAACTGACGAAGGTTTCCAGTATTTAATGGGTTTTGATGATCGTAATGATAGTGATATTCACCTAAAATCAAATGGTGTTGAATATGTACTGGCTTATGAGCAAAAAGAATTACTAGAAGGAATGGTGGTTGACTTTGATCAAATCGAAGCTGGCCAGGATTATAGCTTTGTGTTTATGAATCCAAACGATCCAAGCTACGAGCCACCTGAAGAAGGGCACGCGCCAAGCAAATCTTAGTTTTTAAGTTTTTTAGTGATTAAAAAATTCGGAAATAATCAAAATGGCTGTTAAAAGCCGAAAAATCTTAGCCAATATCGATTAAAAAGAGTGATTTAAGCCACTAAATAGGCCTATTTCAGGCTTTTTATCGGTATAAAGTACTAAGCTTTTAAAAATTTAGCAAATAATGAAAATGAGCTATTTATAGAAGTTAAGAATGCCTTGATAGATAGCATTGGCTATTTTATCTTGTTCTTTACTACTGTTGAGTCGTCGCTCTTCTTCAGGATTAGAGATAAACGCAGTTTCTACCAATACAGATGGAATGGCCGGTGTTTTAAGAACGACAAATCCCGCTTTTTGAGGAATTTTCTTATGCAAATGGCCAATTTTTTTCATTTGCTCTAAGATCTTAACTCCAAGTTTTTGGCTTTGAGTATTGCGATCTTTTCTTGATAAATCCCATAAAATCTTATTTAAATATTGATCTTTATTGTTAAGTCTTTGTTTAACACCAAACTGATCCGCAGTATTTTGGGAGGTCTCTAAACGACGTGCAAATTTGGTAGAACCACCACGCTCTGACAAGGTATAAACCGATGCGCCATTAGCGCGCCTACTTTTAACGGCGTCGGCATGGATAGAAACAAATAAAGAGGCTTTATTAGCTTGGGCAATTCGAATACGCTTGGTAAGACCCACATAATAATCACCGCGGCGTGTTAAGACAGCTTTCATGCCGCGGGTAGCGTTGATTTTTTTGGCCAATTTTTTGGCAATACTTAAAGTGATGCGCTTTTCTTTTGAGCGTTTATAGCCGATTGCTCCTGGATCTTCTCCACCATGTCCTGCATCAATTAAGATAATTTTTGTGACTCGTTGCTTGATGATTGGTTTTTTAATTGCGGATTTTTTAGGTTTTTTAACAGCCTTAATGGTCT
>CAYYGB010000081.1:0-5274 GCA_964471285.1 uncultured Candidatus Thioglobus sp. | reverse complement strand
CAAAAAAGCGTGAGCTTAATGTGCATAACGTATTAATTAAAATTCAAACAATTGAACTGGAAAAATACCAAATTAAATCCCCTATATCTGGCACCGTCAAAGAGACGCCACAATTGAGAAATGTGACTAATATAACCACACCAAAGGTATTAGTCGTTATTGAGTAATCTGATTTGAGATAACAAGTTTGCCCTGCATTCTGCCTTTTTCAATAATTTGATGCGCCTTTGTTAGGGTATCCACATTGAGTGGGTTAAGATGCTGAGTTAATGTGTGTCGTATGTCGCCCTTTTCAACCATTACTGCTAGTTTATTCAGTAACTCATGCTGTTTAATCATGTCATTGGTTTGAAACATAGATCGAGTAAACATCATCTCCCAAACCAAAGTGATACTTTTAGCTTTTAGTAAGTTAAGATCATAATCTTGTTGAGTATTAGCTAATAAACAAATACTACCTTGAGGCGCGATTACTTGAATCATTTGCTCAAAGTAATCATCTGGCACGCCCATACAAAGGATATATTTTGGGGCATCTAGATTGTTGTCTTTAAATTGTTGAGCAAGATGCTGATGATCTAAAACAACATTAGCGCCCATCTGTTTACACCATTCTTTTGATTCATCGCGTGAAGCAGTTGCTATAACTTTCATGCCAATAATTTGCTTTGCAAATTGAATCGCCATAGAGCCAACACCACCAGCGCCACCAATTAGTAATAATGTCTCAGATTTATCTTGTTTACTTATTTTAAGTCGATTAAATAAAGATTCCCAAGCGGTAATACTGGTTAAAGGCAGTGCTGCAGCTTGTTCAAAGTTGAGTGATTTCGGCTTACGACCAACAATGCGCTCATCAACAAGTTGGTGTGTTGCATTTGAACCGTCACGTGTTACATCACCTGCATAAAAAACTTCATCGCCAATTTTAAAAAGCGATACTTGCTCGCCCACAGCGCTCACAATACCTGAGGCGTCATAGCCTAGAATTTTTACAGCACCATCTTTGCTGACAGTGTGCTTAACTTTGGTATCAATTGGATTGACGGAAATAGCTTTTATTTCTACCAATAAATCTTGACCTGTAGGATTGTTTAGAGTTTTCTCAAATTCTATAAATTCACTACCGTTATAACCAATTGCCTGCATGTTATCTTCGTGTATTTCTTTCAATGCGCAACATCACTAACATCATTACAAACATAATAAAAAATCCAAGTGCTGCGCCCAGCATACCTAGAGAGATAAAGCCTGTCATTTGATCAGTTCTAGCGGTACCCATTTTCATTAAATTCTGCTGAGTTTGCTCATTGATTTGGTAGGCAAACTCTTGATCATACCAATGCAAAAATTCATCAACATTAACTTGATCTCCGCCCACATTAACCAATTGCTTAGTCAATCTTGACAAAGACTCCACATAGCTCAACTTAAGCTCTGGAGAATAAGCATTAGACTTAATCTTAATCATCACTTTAATTTGGAACTGTAGGTCACTTTTATCAAGTGCTTCGTCAGGTAGCGCCTGTAAATTGGTGATAATCTGTTCTATTTGAGCATCAAATTTTTGATTAAAAATTACCTGAGAATCATCCTCAATAATACTAACTACTTGAGAGGTCTGTTCAGGCTCCACTTGTAGGCTGATTGGATTTTGGTATTTGGCTAATTCAATACTGGGTGCGCTAATTTCATCAGTTGCTCTACTGCTGATTTTTTCATAGCTAAATACGCCTAGAAAGACAATTAAAGCTAGTGAAATCAATGCAAATAAAAAACCAATACGATGCACAATGAGGAAGAAGTTATTTTCAATAAATTTAAACATGTGTTACCCCTTTGTTGTGTTATTTTCAAAAATGCTATTCATATGAGTCGCTAATTCGATATCCAATTGGCTAATACACCCTTGAGAATGCGTTATCAACTCAACATTAACAGTGTTATATACATTGGACCATTCTGGGTGATGATTCATTTTTTCAGCGATGATTCCAGCTTGAGTCATAAAGCCAAAAGCCTGAATAAAGTCATTAAAAATAAACTGCCTAGATAACTTTTGGTTAACGATTGACCATTCTGGCAATTGTATTAAAATTTCTGAATCAGTCATGATTGAACTTTCAAGATATCTTTAGCACCCATTTTTATCAACTGATCACCCAGCGCCTCACCCAATGCCTCTGCCTGCTCAACATGGCCAGATACCTGGTGTTTTAATATAACGCCAGACTCTACGTTGCCCACTAAACCTGTCAGGCTTATCTGGTCACCATCCAGTGTTGCATAACCCGCAATCGGTACAGAGCAGCCACCTTCTAGACGTGCATTCATCGCACGCTCAGCGCTCACTCTATAAGTAGAATCTTGGTCGATTAAAGGCTTGATTAAGTCTAGGATCTCTTGATCATTTTCACGAATTTCAATACCCACCGCACCCTGTCCAACCGCAGGCAAAGATTCTATTGCTGAAATTTCTTGCTTAATTCGATCTTCAAACTTAAGGCGAATCAAACCTGCACAGGCTAAGATAATCGCATCAAACTCTCCATCGTCTAATTTTTGTAAGCGCGTATTAACATTGCCACGCAAATCTAGGATTTCTAAATCTGGTCGTTGAGCCTTTAGTTGAACAATACGTCGCATCGAACACGTGCCTACTTTGGCATTTTTTGGTAGATCACTAATACTATCAAACTTGTTCGATACAAAGGCATCAAATGGGTTTTCACGCGCTAAAATTGCGCCCAGTTCAAACCCTTTAGGAACTTCATAAGGTACATCTTTCATAGAATGTACAGCAATATCAGCCACACCTTCCATAATGCCTACTTCTAGTTCTTTAATAAACAGACCTTTGCCACCAATTTTTGATAAAGGTGAATTTAAAATTTGATCACCCTTGGTTGTCATTTTTATCAGCTCCACGTTCAAATGCGGATGAATCGCTTCCAGCCTAGCTTTAACGTGCTCAGCTTGCCAAAGTGCCAATGGAGATTTTCGTGTTGCAATTTTTAGGGTTTTATTCATGCTTCAAGGAGTTTGTATTAAAATAGTGCCAATGTTTAGATTTTATCTATTAATTACTGTCTTTTTATCAAATTTTGCTTTTGCGCAAGAACTAAACCTGCCGGGCGCTAAAAATTTCTTTTTAGATTCACAGCAAGCATTGGAAAAAAAGATCCCTATTTTAATAATGTTTTCCATTCCTGACTGCGGATATTGCAAAAAAGTTAAAGAAGATACTATTGGCCCTATGGCTGATCTCAAGGAATACGACGACAAAGTTATCATTCGTCATGTCAATGCCAACAGCTTTAATGAAATTAATGATTTCTACAACGAAACTATTTCTCACAACGAATTAGCCTTTAAATATGCGGTTAACTTTTTCCCAACAGTCATGCTGGTAGATAACTATGGCGTTGTATTGGAAAAAGTATTAGGGGTCAGCAATGAAGAATATTACTGGACTGATCTTGATAAACTAATCGACCAGTCCATTATCAAAATTAACAAACAACTTAGTGCAAAATTATGACCAACAACACTCAAGACTCAAACCAAACTCAAACAAATCAATCATGGGGTGGACGCTTTAGCGAGCCAACTGATGAGTTTGTAAAGATTTTTGGCGCCTCTGTATTTTTTGACAAAATTTTAGCGCCCTACGATATCCAAGGCTCTATCGCACACGCTACCATGCTTCAAGAAGTGGGACTACTCACTGAAAATGAGAAAGATCAAATTATCGATGGTCTTGGGCAAATTTTAGCTGAGATCAACGCGGGTGAATTTGAATGGTCGGTAGCACTTGAAGATGTGCACATGAATATTGAATCACGTCTGACTAAGCTTATTGGCAACGCTGGTAAAAAACTACACACTGGGCGCTCTCGTAACGACCAAGTAGCGACTGATATCCGTCTTTATCTTCGTGATCAAGTGGATGATATATTAGCTGAAATTAATCGATTACAAATTGCTCTACTAGATCTAGCTGAGCAAGAAGCAAGCACTATTTTGCCAGGTTTTACTCATCTTCAGGCGGCCCAACCAATTAGCTTTGGGCATCATATGATGGCTTATTTTGAAATGCTATCTCGTGACGCTGAGCGCTTGGTAGATACTAGAAAGCGTATGAACTCTATGCCATTAGGATCTGCCGCATTAGCGGGTACAACGTATCCGATTAATCGCGAAAGAACAGCTCAACTTTTGGGCTTTGAACGTATTTGTCTAAATTCATTAGATGGTGTTAGTGATAGAGATTTTGCCATTGAATTCTTATCAGCTGCCAGCATCATTATGATGCACCTGTCGCGCTTTTCAGAAGAATTGATTTTATGGTCTTCTGCGCAATTTCATTTCATCGAATTGCCTGATAGTTTTTGTACAGGCTCATCGATTATGCCACAAAAGAAAAATCCTGACGTGCCTGAATTAGTACGCGGCAAAACAGGGCGAGTCTATGGCAACCTTACTTCAATGTTAACCATTATGAAATCTCAGCCTTTAGCTTACAATAAGGATAATCAAGAAGACAAAGAGCCTTTGTTTGACACGGTTGATACCTTAAAAGCTTGTTTACGTGTATTTGCCGATATGGTTCCAACCATTGAAGCACAGCGCGACACCATGTATAACTCATGCAAAAAAGGCTATACCACAGCGACTGATTTAGCAGATTATTTGGTCAATAAAGGTCTTGCCTTTAGAGATGCACACGAGGTAGTTGGACAATCAGTTTCTTATGGCATAGAGCATCAAAAAGATCTCAGTGAGCTAACCCTAGAAGAGTTACAAGCTTTTGACGATCGTATTGAGAATGATGTGTTTGATATTTTGTCACTAGAGGGTTCACTTTGTGCTCGTGATCACCTAGGTGCCACTAGCCCTAATCAAGTTAATCAAGCGATTAAAGCTGCTAGAAAAAATTTAAAATAATGAAAGTTATTTTTGCAGGTACACCTGATTTTGCAAAAGGTGTACTTGAGGCACTTGTCCAAGCTGGACACGAGCTTGTTGGTGTTTATTGCCAACCCGACCGCCCTAAAGGCCGTGGCCGTGTACTAAGCGCCTGTCCTGTTAAAGAAAAAGCATTAGAACTTGGACTAGATACCTATCAACCAGAAAGCTTAAGAGACGTTAACGCTCAAGAACAATTACAAGATCTTCAAGCAGATATCATGGTGGTGGTGGCTTATGGTCAAATTTTACCAACCGAAGTCCTTGAGGCACCCAAATACGGTTGTTTAAACATCCACGCATCAT
>CAYYGB010000080.1:0-5310 GCA_964471285.1 uncultured Candidatus Thioglobus sp. | reverse complement strand
TAAATGTGCAAATTTTGGTAAATCCCAGCCTAGAGCTTTATATAAATTAATCTGTCTAGGGGTGTTATTAATATGGTCATCGCCACGAATCACTGTGTCAATATCCATATCATGATCATCCACAACAACTGTTAGATTGTAAGTTGGCGTGGCATCACTACGAGCAATAATTAAATCATCCAGCTCTTTATTTCCAATTGAAATTTGACCTTTAACTGCATCATCAAAAGCTACAAAACCTTCTAAAGGATTCTTAAAGCGAACTACACCAGCACTAAGATTTTTATCTCGACAACAGCCGTCATATTTAGCTTTTTCACCTTTTTCAGTGAGCTCATCACGTAATACTTGTAAACGCTCTTTTGAACACTCACAATAGTAGGCTTTATCTTCACTTAATAATTGCTCAATAATTTCTTTGTAGCGATCAAAGCGATCCGTTTGATAAAAAGGCCCCTCATCATGCGTCAAACCCAGCCACGCCATACCGTCTAATATAGCATCAACCGACGCCTGAGTTGAGCGCTCGCGATCTGTATCTTCAATGCGAAGTACGAATTGCCCTTGTTGCTTTTTAGCCCAAGCCCAAGCAAAAAGTGCTGTTCTGGCTCCACCTATATGTAGATAGCCTGTTGGCGAAGGTGCAAATCTTGATTTCATGGCGTGTTAACTTCTGCCGCTCTATCGTACCAAAGTTGGGCCTTTTCAAGATCTTGCTCGATCTCTTTACCATCCTCAAACAACATACCTAACGTGTACATAGGGCCAGGAATACCAAATTCGGCGGCCTTTTCAAACCATTCAATGGACTTGCCAATATCCTTTTCAACACCTTCACCCGTCATGTAAGCTACACCAATCATATGATGTGCAAAAACATGACCTTGTTCAGCTGCTTTCATAAAATTTTCAAAACCCAAAGGTTGATTTCCGACCATGCCTAAACCATTCATTTGCATCATCCCAAGCCTCCATTGGCTTTCGGCATTACCTTGAGCTGCAAGTGGTGCTAATAATTGGTATGCCATGGTAAAGTTTTTAGTGTCAAAAGCTGTAACACCGCTGGTTAGATCTGCATCATAAATATCTGTAGAATTAGAATTGTTCACAAGTTTTCTCAAATATAAAAAGACAATAATTTTACACCGAGACTGTTGTTATAATGGCTAATAATTAGCAAACTACCTACTCTTTACGTGGAATTTAACCAGCAAGAAAACAATCAAAATAGTGTTATATCAATAGAACAAGGGCTTGTTCAGCTTGGTCATACACAGATAAAAACACCGTGTTTTATTTCTAGAAGTTTTTTTACTGAAACAAAGATTAGCACAATTGAAGATATTAACAAAATTTCACTTTTTTCGTTATCCAGTCAAGACGACATCGATATATTGATTATTGGTACAGGCGCATCTCCTAAATTTTTAACAGCCAAACAGCAGGTCGATATTCAACAAATGAACATCGGCACCGAAAGTATGAACAGTGAATCAGCTTGTCGAAGCTTCAATCTTTTACTGTCAGACGTTAGAAATATTGGTCTACTACTGTTATGAAGCTTTTTAGTATTGCACAATTGCGTCATTATTGGCATTACTTTAAGATGGACACGCCTTTATTTTTACTGATTATGGCGCTAAGTAGCTTTGGCCTTATTGTTCTTTATTCAGCCTCTGCTGAATCAATATCAACTCTTTACAAGCAAGTTTTTCATTTCGCATTGGCTATTAGCGCTATGCTTGTTATTTCACAAATCCAGACTTATCTATTAATGAGCTTCTCCCACTATTTAATGTTATTTGGTATTTTTTTATTAATTTTAGTTTTACTGTTTGGCTCCAGTAGTGGTGGTGCACAACGCTGGCTAGATCTTGGTTTTATGCGTTTTCAACCTTCTGAAATTATGAAAGTTATTGTGCCTATTGCTATCGCCTCAATTCTTAGTGAAAAAACACTCCCCCCGAAACCTTTGCCAATTTTCTTATCCATTGCCTCTATCATTGTTATCGTTTTGTTAATCGCAACACAGCCTGACCTTGGCACCTCACTATTGATTGGCGCCTCTGGCTTTTATGTACTTTTTTTCTCTGGTATTCGCATTCAAATTCTTAAAAATCATTGGCTTAATTTTGGCGTAATCAGCTCACTTATTGCTAGTGGTGGCTATATTGCCTGGAATTATTTATTAATGGCGTATCAAAAAAAACGCATCATGACATTAATTGATCCAAGCTCGGATCCTTTAGGATCGGGCTATCATATTTTACAATCTAAAATTGCCATTGGCTCTGGTGGTATTTTTGGTAAAGGCTTTGAGCAAGGTTCGCAATCCCAGCTTGATTTTCTTCCAGAGCATTCCACTGATTTTATCTTTTCTGTGATTGCTGAAGAGCTAGGATTAATGGGTGTACTGTTTTTATTCACCCTTTATGGTTTAATCATCTTCAGGGCTTTTGTTATTTCATTTCAATCAGAAGACAACTTCTCCAAGCTATTAGGCGCCAGCCTTACTCTGACTTTCTTTACTTACATCTTTGTCAATATTGGCATGGTATCTGGCCTGTTGCCCGTTGTTGGGGTGCCATTGCCATTTGTTAGTTATGGTGGCTCATCACTCATTACTCTCATGTCTAGCTTTGGTATTATTATGTCTATCCGCAAACACAAAACCCCAAGATACTTACAACGATAATGCCTATATTCTTAATATTTCTTATATTTTTGTCGCAATCTATTTTTGCCAAAACCCTGCCAGCTACAAATTTTCAAGCGACGCATAATTTCATTAACAAGATGGTTAAAGAGCATCATTTCAGCAAAACTGAGTTGGTTTCAATTTTCTCTCAAGTTAATTTAATCGTTGCAGAAAAAAAACCTAAATCCACTATCAAAAAACCTAAAGCTAAAACCATGTCTTGGGACAAATATCGCTCATTATTTATCACTGATAGTCGTATAGAAAATGGCGTTGAATTTTGGAAAAATAACCTTGAAGCTTTAAAACGAGCTGAAAAAAAATACAACGTTCCTCAAGAAATTATCGTGGCTATTTTAGGTATTGAAACTAACTATGGCGAGAATCAAGGCCAGCATTTAGCCTTAGAAACCTTGGCTAGACTATCTTTTGGAAATCATCGTCGTAAAAAATTCTACCAAAGAGAACTTAAAGAGTTCTTATTAATGTCGCGCGAAAACACACTGGCACCACTTTTAATCAAAGGCTCTTATGCGGGTGCCATGGGCTATGGACAATTTATCTCTAGCTCATATCGTTATTACGCTGTGGACTTTGACTTTGATGGAAAAATAGATCTGTTTTCTAGCCCCGTTGATGCGATCGGATCAATTGCCAATTATTTTGACAAGCATCATTGGCACGATTTTGGCCCTTATGCTCGTCCAATCACACTAACAGATTCACAATTAAAATATGCAAGATCCAGCACCAAAAAGCCTAAACAAAATGCTCAATATTGGCGTAGCAAAGGCTTTAGCATAGATAGCGATATTAACAACAAAACCAAACTTGCCTTTATCAAACTACCGCAAGATAATAAGTCAGAAACCTGGCTGACTTTTTGGAATTTTTATATATTAACCCGTTATAATCATGACAATAGATATGCAATGACTGCTTTCCAATTATCTGACAAACTAACGCAACAATTTAACCAAACCAACCCATAAAATTATGCACCTTCCAAACTTATCAAAACTTCTAATTCTTTCTATTGCCACTCTTGCACTTAATACGCAAGCGGCAATCTTTATAACGCCTAAAGCACCTGGCATCGGCGCAGCCGCATACACAGTGTTAGATTTTAACTCTGGAAAAACACTTGCTAGCAACAATGCTGATGAAAAACGCTCACCTGCCAGCCTAACCAAACTGATGACATCTTATGTAGTTTTTCAGCTTATTAATGATGGACGCGCAAGTCTTGAAGATGAAGTTCGAATTAGCAAAAAAGCTTGGAAAACAGGTGGATCAAAAAGTTTTGTTGAAGTGGGTAAAAATATTAAATTAGAAACCCTTCTAAAAGGCATGATTATCCAATCGGGTAATGACTCTGCTGTTGCATTAGCTGAACACATTGCTGGCACAGAAGGTACGTTTGCCACTTATATGAACGAATATGCTCGCGAACTAGGCATGAAAAATTCTCGTTTTGAAAATGCCTCGGGTTTGCCGAACAAAGACCAATACACCACTGCTGAAGATATGGCAATTTTGGCAGCTGCCATTATTCGTGATTTTCCTCAATTCTACCCATGGTACTCTCAAAAAGAATTTACCTATCACGGCATCAAGCAACGCAATCGCAACAAACTACTTTGGAGTGATCACACGGTTGACGGGCTTAAAACTGGCTACACTAAAAAAGCAGGCTACAACTTAGTTGCAAGTGCCAATCGTGTTGGCATGCGCCTGGTTTCAGTTGTACTTGGATCAACAGGTACCGAAGCGAGAACAGAACAAACACAAAAAATTCTAGACTATGGTTTTCGTTTCTTTGAAACTCAGCGCCTAAAAGATATTAATAAAGAAGTTCCTATTGCAAGTGCCACCAAGGACACACTTAAAGTGGGCACAACTAGCCAAGCAAGTTTCACCCTAGCACGTGGTCAATTTAAACTATCTGACCAAGTTATTCAGCTTAATAGCGGACTAGCAGCACCCATTAAAAAAGGTGAATCCATTGGTAAATTACTCATTCAGTTTGAAGGTGAAACCATCGCAAGCGTTCCATTAGTTGCTCTTGAAGATGCCGAGCAAGCTGGATTCTTCTCTCGCATGATGGAGAAAGTTGGGCTTTAATGGTCTTTCTTAACGGAGAATTTACCCCTAAAAATCAAGCCTGTATCTCTGTTATGGATAGAGGCTTTTTGTTTGGAGATGGCGTTTATGAAGTTATCCCTGTTTATGCTGGCAAAATTTTTCGTTTATCTGATCATCTTGCCCGCTTACAAAACAGCCTAGATTCAATTCAAATTAGTAACCCTTATTCGCCTGAGAAATATCAAAATATTTTTGATCAGCTGCTTGAGCAATCTCCAAATTCTAATCAAGCCATTTATTTGCAAATTACTCGGGGTGCAGATACGGTTAGAAAACACAGCTTTAATGAGCTAACACCTACTGTATTCATAGAATTAAATCCTTTAATTGCAAAAACAAAAACTGAATTAGAAAATGGCTATCGCGCTATTACTCAGCCAGATTTTCGCTGGGAAAGATGTGATATCAAGGCCACCTCACTTTTGGCTAATATCATATATTCTCAGCAAGCTAGACAAAGCCAGGTA
>CAYYGB010000079.1:0-5311 GCA_964471285.1 uncultured Candidatus Thioglobus sp. | reverse complement strand
TAAAGGGGCGTTAAGTATTACTATAAATGTCCCTGGCATAGTAACTGAGGGTAGGGCTTTATTAAGGTCATCCGCTCAAGTGGGAGACACTATTTTTGTTTCTAATACCTTGGGAGATGCTGGGCTTGCTTGGCAACAAATCCAGAAAAATATTCGCCCAAGTGGCCCGCTCTTAAAAAGCTTTAACACGCCCGATCCGCAAATAAAACTTGGATGCGCATTACTTGGAATTGCTAATGCTTGTATTGATGTATCAGATGGTTTGGAGCAAGATCTTGGCCATATTCTTAAGCGATCAAGCCTAGGTGCGCGTATTAATTTGGCTGATATACCGCTAAGTAGTGAGGTGCAAACCTACATCCAAGAAAGTCAGGATTGGTGTTTAGTGCTTGCGGGAGGCGATGATTATCAGTTGTGCTTTACAGTGGCACAAAATAAAATCAAACAGGTTGAACGATTATCACAAGATTTGAACGTAAAGCTAACACCCATCGGAACGATTACCCAAGAATTGGGACTTGAACGCTTAGGCGGGTTTGAGAAAAAGTGCACGTCTTACAAACACTTTTGATTAACGCTTAATTAAACTTCTTTTTTCTCAGAGATTGTTTTACAATCAATACACTCATCTGCAGTAGGGCGAGCTTCTAGACGAACTAGTGAAATTTCAGCACCACAAGTTTTACAATAGCCGTAATCACCCATCTCAATAATATGCAAAGTTTTATCGATTTTTCCGATTAATTTACGTTCACGGTCTCTTGTTCTAAGTTCCAATGCAAATTCTTCTTCAAGTGTCGCACGGTCATTAATATCAGCTACTTGTGTTGAATCTTTTTGAATATGGCTAATAGTTGATTCCGCATCACTTACTAATTGGTCTCTCCAAATATTTAACTTGTTGATGAAATGATCAAGCTGAGCTTTGCTCATAAATTCTTCACCTTTCTTAAGTGCGTAATGTGGGATATCCTGATAGTCTGTCTGTGACATAAATTTAAGATTAATTCAAAAAAAATATCTTTATACCTAAAGTGTCTTAAAATAGCAATTTATTTCTCATATATTTAACTATAAAAGCATCATGGCATTAGAAGCATTAATTTTTGACGTTGACGGAACCCTTGCTAACACTGAAAGAGACGGACATTTGGTCGCTTTTAATTTAGCTTTCAAAGAATTGGGCCTAGATTGGAATTGGTCCAACGAACTTTACCACGAATTGTTAAATGTGACCGGCGGTCAATTACGAATTAAACACTATGTTAATAAATATTTACCCAATTTTGAAATAGAAGATTTAAACGCCTTTGCCTTAAAACTGCATCAGCTTAAGACCAAAAAATATGTCGATATTGTGGAGCAGGGTGATATGCCTCTGCGCCCAGGTGTTGAGCGTTTGTTTAATGAAGCACGAGCAGCGGGCCTTCGTCTGGCTATTGCAACGACCACCACGCCGGCTAACGTCGATGCTTTAATTACTAGTACGCTAGGTAAAGAAGCATTAGATTGGTTTGAAGTTATTGGTGCAGGTGATGTGGTACCCAATCTGAAGCCAGCTGGAGATATTTATCATTATGTTTTGGAGCAGATGAATCTTGACGCATCACAATGCTTGGCATTTGAAGATTCCCATAACGGTATTGTTTCTACAACCGATGCTCATCTCAAAACTATTATTACGGTTAACGACTATACTGATACTCATGATTTCACAGGTGCTATCGTTATTCTAAGTAACCTGGGCGAACCAGATCAGCCGTTTAATCTAATTCAAGGTAATCAAACAAAAGCCAGTTATGTTGATGTGGCTTATTTGCAGGAGCTTCATGCACAACATTGTTAAATTAGCAGATTCCACGCGTGTTTACGATGTCGCAACAGTTACGCCACTTTCTCATGCGCATCAACTGTCTAAACGTCTAGAAAATAATATCTATTTAAAGCGCGAAGATGAACAATCAATTCATGCTTTTAAGAATAGAGGTGCATACCAAAAAATTTCTTCTTTAACGCCAGAGCAATCAGCCAAAGGTGTTGTGACAGCGAGCGCAGGCAACCATGCTCAAGGGGTTGCTTTATCTGCTACAAAATTAGGCATCAATGCACTGATTGTGATGCCATTATCAACCCCTAAAATTAAAGTTAATGCGGTTAAGCAATTAGGCGGCAAGGTTGTCCTTCATGGCGACGTTTATGATGACGCCTTGAAGTATGCCAAACAACTTGAAAAACAGCAAGATTTAGTCTTTATCCACCCGTATGACGATATTGAAGTGATGGCAGGCCAAGCAACTATTGCTAAAGAGCTATTGGAACAATTACCAGCGATTGATAAAGTGTTTATTCCTGTAGGCGGCGGCGGCCTAATTGGCGGTATGGCGACTTATCTTAAGCATTACGCACCGAATATTCGCGTCATTGGTGTTGAACCACAAGATTCTCCAACTTTATACGAAGCTCTAAAGCACAACGAACGCGTAATCTTGCCAGAAGTAGGTCGTTTTGCTGACGGTGTTGCAGTGAAGCAAATCGGTGAAAAAACCTTTGAAATGGCTAAGCAATTCGTCGATGAAGTGATTCTGGTGAGTAATGATGAGATCTGTGCAGCCATTAAAGATATCTATGAAGATGTTCGCTCCATCTCAGAGCCTGCAGGTGCGTTGTCAACCGCAGGCATTAAAAAGTATCTCCAAACGCATGATTTAAAAAACGAAAATTTAGTTTCGATCGTATCTGGCGCAAACGTTAACTTTGACAGATTGCGCTACATTTCAGAGCGTGCTGACATTGGTGAGAACAACGAAGCTATTATTGCGGTCACCATTGATGAAAAACCAGGCAGCTTTTTGAAATTTTGCGAAATGTTAGAAGATCATTCAATTACTGAATTTAACTATCGTTATGGTTCTGATGCCCATGCACGAATTTTTGTAGGCATTTCACTCAACGAAGGTCTGAATGAGAAACAAGCACTATTAGATCGTTTGTCTGGCTCGTTTGACGTATTAGACATGAGTGATAATTCTATCGCCAAAACCCATATTCGATATATGGTTGGCGGACGCAGCAACTGTGAGCATGAAGTGTTATACCGATTTGAATTTCCAGAGCGCCCAGGCGCATTGCTAGATTTTTTAAAGAAAGTGGGTAGTCATTGGAATATCACTTTATTCCATTATCGTAATCATGGCGCTGATTTTGGCCGTGTGTTAATTGGTCTGCAAGCCCAAGATGTTACTCAATTAGAGCAGAGCTTTGACGATCTAGGGTTTTTCTACCAAAACGAAACTGATAACAAAGCCTATCAATACTTCCTTTAGAGAAGCAACAAAAAAAGATCTAGAAGCAATTCTAGCGATTGAAAATTGCGTATTTTCTTCACCTTGGAGTCAACAAAAACTCCTTGATTCATTTCAAAATCCAAGCATTAGTGTGCGATTAATTTCGCATGATGATCAAATTGCAGGTTATTTACTCACCTTAAACTCAATAGACTTCATAGATATTTTAACCATTGCCATCGCTCCTCAATTTCAGCATCAAGGTCTGGGTAGGGAGCTATTAGATGACCTATTGCAACATTTAGACAAAGACAAGGTTCGCTCTATCATGTTGGAAGTTAGAGTTTCTAACGTATCAGCCATCCACTTTTATCAAAAATATGGTTTCGAATTGATTGATACGCGCGAAAAATACTACTCGAACCTTGAGGATGCTAAAATACTACGCTTACTTATTTAACAAAACACCCGAGAATACCAATGAGCTATCAACACATTCAAGTGCCAGAAAACGGCGAAAAAATTACTTTTGAAAACGGCACTATCAAGGTTCCTAATCATCCAATTATTACTTATATTGAAGGTGATGGTATTGGTAGTGACGTTTCTCCAGTGATGAAGAAAGTTATTGATAGCACTATTCAGAAAACCTACAATGGTGAAAGATCTATTAAATGGATGGATGTTTATGCTGGCGAAAAGGCGAATGATATTTATGGTGAATACTTACCTCAAGAAACAATTGATGCCATTCAAGAATTTGTTGTTTCTATTAAAGGCCCATTAACCACACCAGTTGGCGGCGGCATGCGCTCTTTGAATGTGGCCATTCGTCAAGAGCTTGATTTATTTATCTGTCAGCGTCCTGTGCAATACTTTACAGGCACGCCAACACCCGTTAAAGCCCCTGAGAAAGTGGACATGGTAATTTTTAGAGAAAACTCTGAAGATATTTATGCGGGTATTGAATATCAAGCAGGTACAAAAGAAGTTAAAAAACTGATCGACTTTTTGCAAAATGAAATGGGTACAACTAAAATTCGCTTCCCAGAAACTTCAGGCATTGGTATTAAGCCAGTTTCTAAAGAGGGCACAGATCGCCTAGTTCGCGCCGCTATTCAATATGCCATTGATAACGACAAAGATTCTGTCACGCTTGTGCACAAAGGCAACATCATGAAATTCACCGAAGGTGGTTTTAGAGATTGGGGCTATCAAATGGCTCAAGAAGAATTTGGCGCCAAAGTGATAGGCGATGGACCGTGGTGTGAATTTACCAATCCAACAACAGGCACTGTTATTACTGTTAAAGATGTTATTGCTGACGCTTTCTTGCAGCAAATCTTATTACGCCCTGAAGAATACTCAGTTATCGCAACACTCAATTTAAATGGTGATTACATATCTGATGCATTGGCAGCTCAGGTTGGCGGTATCGGTATTGCACCTGGTGCTAATTTATCAGATACAACTGCTGTATTTGAAGCAACTCACGGCACAGCACCAAAATATGCTGGTTTAAATAAAGTTAATCCAGGCTCTATTATTCTATCTGCAGAAATGATGCTTAGACATATGGGCTGGGTTGAGGCTGCAGATAAAATTTTAGAAGCTATGTCGGTTGTTATTCAAAACAAAACAGTCACTTACGATCTAGAACGATTAATGTCTGGCGCTACTTTATTATCGTCAACAGAATTTGGTGATGCGCTAATTGACTCTATATCATAGTATTAGCCTTTACTAATAATATTGTAATATAAATAGAATGGCGTATTATGAATTGCAAGTAGACATTAGTTTATTTGTTTTATAGTCGATCCATAAAAAAACTCTCAAAGGGGAAATAATGAAAAATATAACAAAAGTAGTAGCAATAGCTACAGTAATGGCAGCAGCTTCAGCTTCAGCCTTTTTTAGCAACGGTGGTAATAACGGTTTTGGTAACAGCAATGGCATGTCTAACTTTGGTCCATTCGGTGGCGGCCAAAACATGGGTCCTTTCAACGGTGGTTCAAACATGGGTC
>CAYYGB010000078.1:0-5328 GCA_964471285.1 uncultured Candidatus Thioglobus sp. | reverse complement strand
ATGTTTTCATCTTCTGTTTTTTCAACACTTTCGTCTTGGTCTTGCTTTTTTGTCATTTTGTTGTCCAATTAATGTATATTTAGAGCTAATTATTAGCCAATTATATAGTGGCTATTTTAAAGAATTCAATAGAAGAATATAACAATGTTTAATACGATCGGCATTATCACAAAACCCAATGATTCAGTTAGCGATGGTATCGCTGAAGAATTGTCATCATTTTTACAAAATAAAGGCGCAGGCGTCGTTGCCAGCAATGAGCAAATAGCTGAGCAAGCAGATTTGATTATTGTGGTGGGCGGCGATGGCACACTGCTTAATACGGCGCGTACTTTTGTGGACAACAATATTCCTATTTTGGGCATCAATCTTGGTCGTCTTGGCTTTTTAGCCGATGTGTCGATTGGAAAAATGTTTGAAGTTGTTTCTCAAGTTCTCGAAGGTGAATTTACCAAAGAAGAGCGTTGCTTGTTGTCATGTCAAGTAGAGCAAGATGGCCAAGTAATACATAAAAGTGTTGCGTTAAATGATGCCGTTGTTAATCGTCAAGATGCGTTGAAAATGATAGAATTTGATGTTTATATTGATGGCAAGTTTGTTAATAATCAGCGAGCAGACGGACTTATTATTACTACGCCAACTGGATCAACCGCTTATGCGTTGTCAAGTGGTGGACCTATTATGCATCCGGGCGTTAATGCGATTGGCTTGGTGTCAATTTGTCCGCATACCATGAGCCATCGACCATTACTTGTGCCTGGTGGTAGCGAGATAGTGGTTCGAGTTAAAGATGCCAGTGAAGGAGTGAGCGTTCATATAGATGGGCAAGCGTCTTTTCCAATTACATCAGACCAAGAGGTTCGCGTGCGTCAACACGGGAGTTTTGTGCACTTACTGCATCCAAAGGATTACGACTATTTTGAAATTATTCGCTCAAAACTACATTGGGGATCTAAGCTGTAATAAGCAAATCTAGCTATGTTATCGCAGTTAACCGTTAAAAATTTAGCCGTTGTTGAAAGGCTTGATTTGTCTTTCGAGCCAGGAATGAGTACCGTTACCGGTGAAACGGGTGCGGGTAAATCTATTCTTCTTCAGGCATTGGGCTTGGCATTAGGCGTTCGCGCTGATTCCAACTTAGTGCGTCATGGCAAAGACAAAGCCGATATTAGTGCAGCTTTTGCTTTAGAGCATAATCAAACCGTGCAGGATTTTTTGTCTGAACACTCTTTAGAGGATGAGGGCGAATGCATCTTGCGCCGAGTTATTACCAGTGATGGTCGCTCCAAAGCTTTTATCAACGGTAATAGTGTGCCTCTATCGACAGTTCGCGATGTGGGCGATTTGTTGTTAGATATTCATGGCCAAAACGAGCATCAATTATTATTACGACCTGACCAACAGATGAAGCTGTTAGATGGATTTGCACAGCTAGAAGCCGATAAGCAAGCGCTTAATGAAGTGGTCAAAGCGCATAAGACATTGAGTGAAAAAGTAAATAATTTACTTAATAATCAAGATATTATCGAGCAGCAGCAAGCGTTATATTTGCATCAGCTAGAAGAGCTCAACGAGGCAATGCTTGATCAAGACGAGCTTAACACCATCGAGGCAAATTTTAAAACCAGTGCCAATTCTCAGGCGATTAACGAAAAAACATCCAGTGTATTAAATCAGCTAGAAAGTGAAGCGGGTGCAAATGCGCAGCTATTAACGCTCAGTTCACAACTGTCTGAAGCGCTCGAAATGGACGACAGACTTCAGGCGGGCGTTGAGTTACTCAGCTCGGCACAAGTGCAAACTCAAGAAGCTGTTTATGAGCTGACACAATATTTAAGCCGATTATCAACCGATGAACAAAGTGCGCAGGAAATGGAGGAGCGAATCTCTGAGCTGTATTCACTGGGCCGCAAGCATCAGTGTCAAATTGAAGAGTTGATAACGGTGCGTGATCAGTTGACTATCAAACTAGAAGACATTGGCGGCGGTGAAAACTCTATTGATGAAATGAATAGCCAGCTTGAAGTATTTGCCAAGCAATATCAAAATAAAGCACAGAAGTTTTCTAAAGCGCGACATGCTAAAGCAGATGAGCTCTCCAAACTCGTTACGGAAGCGATGCAAGTGTTGGGCATGCCAGGCAGTGAATTTAAAGTTGGGCTCAATGAAAAGCCTGATGGTGTGCATTTGAATGGCCATGAATCAATAGAGTTTTTGGTGACAACCAATATGGGCCAAGAATTTAAACCACTTAAAAAAGTTGCCTCAGGTGGTGAGTTATCGCGCATATCGCTTGCAATTTCGGTGGTCAGTAGCGATAGTGAATATACACCAACCTTAATTTTTGATGAAGTGGATGTTGGTATTAGTGGCGCAGTGGCTGAGGTTGTTGGCAGAAAACTGCAAGAGCTTGCTAAGAATTATCAAATTATCTGTATTACGCATTTGGCGCAAGTGGCCGCATTTGGCCATCAGCATTTGCGAGTCAGCAAGGTGCAAAACACACAAGGTGCGCAAACTACTGTTGAACAGCTAAAAGACGAGCAAAGGGTCGATGAAGTGGCGCGTATTTTAGGCGGCGCAACCGTTACCGACAAAGCAAGAGTAGCTGCTGCTGAAATGATTGCTAGTAGTCGTGTTTGATAAAACCAACTTATAAAAAAAGCCGCTTTCGCGGCTTTTCTATCTAGACTTTATTTTTCTTAAGGCGTTCAATGCCTAACATCTTAAAGATGTATTTTTGATAGGCCGGCTCTGGGTTGCCAATTTTCATATTTCGAATAAAGAACTTTTCGAAAGCGATTTTAGCTAAGTGCATCATTTTACCTTTCTTCGCCCAAGTTACGTTTCTTGGTGGAATTTGTGGCATGGCAACAAAGGCTGCGCCAGTATCGCCCATATCAGCAATACAGACAGCATTCCAAGTTGGAATATTTGAAGGCGCATTGCCAGCAATCATGTCCTCAATGTTGTGCACAATAGCAGTCACCATCGATTCAATCATATAGCCCGTTTTTGGCGTGCCACACATAACCGGTGTCGCTTCTACAGGTGGAATAGCGATATTGACACCGAGCGAGAAGATGTTGTCTTTAACGGGTGATTGTTGGTAATCGTTGATCATAACAAAACCACGTGGGTTGACATATCCTGGATCAACCTCTGCCAATTTAGCAACAGTATCAACGCCTTTAAATGCCGGCAAAAACATGGTGTGCTTCGTGGCTACTTCGTGGGTTTTAATTGTTTTTCCCTCGTCATCTACTTCATCAACTGTAACTGTATCAGCTGTTATAGAGGCAACCTTTGAATTGGTAATCCATTTAATATGACGACTTCTAAATTCAGACTCTAAAAGACCTTTTGAATCACCAACGCCACCCAAACCTAAGTGACCAATATAAGGTTCAGCGGTTACAAAGGTCATCGGGCACTTGTCGCGAATGCCGCGTTTTTTCAAATCAGTATCCATGATGGTTGCAAATTCATAAGCCGGACCAAAGCATGATGCGCCTTGAACTGCACCAACTACAATTGGGCCGCCGCCATTTTCACAAAAAGTTTCCCATTCACTAGAAGCAACTTTGGCATGAGCCGTGGTACAGATTGAGACACTATGTCCATCAGGGCCAAGACCTTCAACTTCATCAAAAGCAAGCTTAGGACCGGTCGCCAATACTAGGTAATCATAGTCAACGGTTTGGTCACCAACCAAAACTTGATTATCGTTTGGCTTGATCTCAGTCGCTTCACCAACGATTAAATTGATATCTTTACGTTTAAGTCTTGGTGCTAACTCGAAGCTAATATCTTCTTCACTTCTCCAGCCTACTGCAAGCCAGGGATTGGAAGGAATAAAGTTAAAGTTAGGGTTGTTAGATATAACAGTCACTTCGTGACCGTTGCCTAGGGTTTTTTTAATGTCGTAAGCAAAAGGCAATCCGCCCGTGCTCGCGCCAATAACTACAATGTGCGCCATAATCATTCTCCTCAAAAAGATTTAGTATAAAGGGTTTATTATTCGTGTGTCCTTGACTAATGTCAAATGCATTAATGAATAGTGATATTGATAGTCATTAAGAACCTAATAAATATATTCATAATATAAAAAAAATTATTTAACGGCGGCGAAACGGTTTATGTATAATTTATTCAATATATGGAAATTGTTGCTGGTGGCTTGATTGCCGTTTTAAACCAAGGCTTGCTTTATTGGCGAATGCAACAACTTAAGCGTAAAAATATTATAGATCCTAAGCAGGTTATTAACTTGGCTAGGATTTCTTTAGTAGAAAGGCTTATGTTAGTTGGCATTTTGTTAGTATTCGCCATGCAACGATTAGATCCATTGAGCGTTATATTGAGTTTCTTTATTATTAATTTGAGTTTGCTTTTTACAAAAAATGTCAGTTGAAACAATAACATCTTCAGAATATATTAAGCACCATCTACAGAACCTAACTTATGGTCAGGTAGATGGTCAATGGAGCTTTGCCCATACGGCGGCCGAAGCGCAATCAATGGGCTTTTGGTCAATCAATGTTGACTCTATGTTTTGGTCATTAGTTACCGGATTAGTGTTTTATACCATTTTCCGTTCTGCTGGCAAAAAAGCAACATCTGGCGTACCTTCTGGCTTACAAAACTTTATTGAAATGGTCATTGAATTTATTGATTTCAGTGTCCGTGATTCTTTTAAGCACAAAAACAAGCTAGTAGCGCCGATGGCACTCACCATCTTTGTTTGGATTTTCTTAATGAACTTCATGGATCTTATCGCTGTTGACTGGTTGCCACAATTGGCTGCTATTTCAGTCGGTGCAATGGGCGGAGATCCTCATACAGCATTTTTCAAGGTCGTTCCGTCAACAGATCCAAACATTACATTTGGCATGGCGCTTTCGATCTTTATAATGATTTTATATTACAGCATCAAGCATAAAGGCTTGGGCGGATTCATTTCAGAGCTATTGTTTCACCCGTTTGGTAAGTGGTTATTACCAGCAAACTTATTACTAGAAGGTGTTGCTCTAATTTCTAAGCCAATTTCATTAGCGCTACGTTTATTCGGTAATATGTATGCCGGTGAGATTATCTTTATTCTAATCGCTATTATGTATGGCGTAGGTATCGGGTTTGGTGTGTTTGGTGGCTTATTGCAAGTAGGCTGGGCATTGTTCCATATCTTGATTATCACCTTACAGGCCTTCATTTTCATGACACTAACGATTGTGTACATGGATATGGCCCACGATAACGAACACTAGTTTTTAATTTTTTTATTTAATATCACAGGAGAGACAAAATGGTAATGGAAAGCGCGATTTT
>CAYYGB010000077.1:0-5455 GCA_964471285.1 uncultured Candidatus Thioglobus sp. | reverse complement strand
AGGCGGAAATGAAATCGCTCTCATGTCTTGATCAATACCTAGAGATGCAGGCTCGATATCCACTCGGTTTTTTTCAATATTACCTTCATAAGAAACCATTAAGCCTTTTTGACGAAGAGAGGGAATAACGCCGCCCTCAACGCCGCGCACTAATAATGCACTGTCCATGCCAGAGGATTTAACCAGTTCAGCATAGATTGGAGGATATGGCTTGTGTACATAGCCCAAAATAGAGTGTGTCTTCTTGCCACGCAATGGGCCGATAAGCGTCTCTACTGTATTAATAACAGTACGCTTAATAACTCGATCACGCAGTCCGACCATATTATGCAAACCAGGGCAATAACTTGCTTGGTCAATATAACTCCAACCAATTGAAGCATCTTCTAATCGAGCTTTAGCATCAGCAGTTGAATGATCAGCACTTAAGCCTAAAGCTTGAACAATATGTCGATGTGTTAAGCCAAATTTAGGGCTAAGCGCATCCAGACTGTGGATAACAGTAGGTAAGCCTAACTCGGCTAAAACAGGAGGTAAAAAAGATGAAATAGGAATAGAGCGATTGTAACCACTATATGGATCACCTAAGTCTACCAACTGATCCACATCAACAGATTGCTGATCGCTTTCTGCTAGAATTGCTGCTAGAATTCCTTGGTTTTCTTCCATTGTTTCACGCTTCATACGCAAAGCAATTAAGAAAATAGCTGATTGAACATCATCAATCTCACCACGCAAAATAGCCTGCATACCATTTTTAGCTTCTTCAAAATCAATGTCCTTACTCAAATCCGGGCCAGTTGCCACGCGTTGAATAATGGATTTCATTAATGCTTTTGATTCATTACTCATGATTAAACCTCTATATAAATTTCGTTATTTTCTTGCTTGACTGCGTAAGTTTGCAAATTGTCCACATCTTGCTCTGAACTATCACCAGTAGCTAAATCAAAGCTAAACCCGTGCAACGAACACTTAATACGATTACCCTTAAGACAGCCCAATGTTAGCTCAATATCTTCGTGAGGACAGCGATCTTGTGCACAATATAATTGCCCATTATTCAAGGTAACAAATAGTTTTTGATTATTTACTTGTACCTTAACCATGGTGCCTTCTTTAGGCGCTTGATTAAGTACCTTGTACCAACTAGGCATTAAAACAAACTCCAAATACTGTTACTGTTTAGCTCAGATGAACACTGCTTAAGTTGACGCTTATAGCGCTCTGCATTGTCGTCAACTTTTTGCGCTACTTTTTTCAGCCAAGGTTTTTTATTGTATGACTTTTTATTAAACCCACCATGGCCTTCATGGTAAGCCAAGTACTGATTATAAGCATCAGTTCTGGAGATACCAGAACGCGTTGCAGATTGATTAATATACCAGCCAACAAAATCTGCTGCATCATCAAAATCATCGCGATCAGCACTATCATTGCCTGTTTTTAATTGGTACCATTCCCAAGTCGCATCTTTCACTTGAGCAAAACCGTAAGCCGTTGTCGGTCTAAACCATGGCACAACGCCAAATAGTTTTTCTCTAGGTGGCTGAGCATCTGATGCAAAATGAGATTCTTGATACATAATTGCTAAAGATACATACGCTGGTGCGTTGTATTTTTTTTCAGCTGCTTTGACAGAGCGATACCAGCTAACCTCTTCATCCATTAACGAACAAATGTTATTCACCGTCACTGCAGGCGTTGAAAGACAACCTCCTAAAGAAAGTGACAAGAGCGCTAATAGAAGTATCTTTTTCATTTAACCAGCAACACTTACAAAAAATACTTGGTAAATCATAGCCGCTTGAGCGATAAACAATATTGCAAATGCAAGTTTAATAGTGCCATTAGATAAGCCTGAAGAAGTTTTTCCAGATCTTAGACTTGCCATTTTTGCACCATCTTCTAGATCTACATCGCTTGCTACTAAACCTTTTTCTGATTCTTGCGCACTAAATACAACTCTTGTTCCTGCCTTTAAGCGTGACTTATTAAAGATATTTTTTTGATGAACAAAATATTTTTCATCATCGTCACCTGTAATAAAACCATATCCTTTAGTACCAAATTGTGCCACTACACCTTTTATCTTCTTAGCCATTTTTTTCCTTTTAATATTTACGCAAACAATAAGTTGCTTTTTCAACAAAATCAACGTTTTCACGCTGAAACTTGGGCTCATTTTTTATGTCATTAAAACATTGTAATAGTTGACACTCGAACCCATCATTATAAAGTGACGCCACTTCATCCTTATTTACTGCATAAGGCGGGCCACTTATTTTCGATTGCGGATAATTTAAAGTTAACAATAACATCCGACAACCTTTGACTATTATAGAGTATAAATGTTGTGCATATTTCACCCTTAATCCCGCTGGTAATGCTATTAAAGCAGCCCTATCATAGACCGCTACAACTGCAGCCAGTTGATGCTTAGTTAATTCAAAAAAATCACCGGAATAAATAGTAATATTTTCAGACGTACAAACCTCAAAACTTTCTTCTTGGTGCACTTGATACGCCATTTTGTTTTCAGTGAAAAATTGCTCAGCAGCCAATGTGCTTAGCTCCACACCAATCACTTTGTAGCCTTGTTGAGCTAGGTAGATCATATCTTTACTTTTGCCGCATAATGGCACAAAGACCGTATCACCAGGGTTTAATTGGAGACAACTCACAAATTCGATTAATTTAGAATTAGGATCATCTCGATGCCAACCAATTTTATTATCCTTCCAGCGCTGTATCCAATCAGTCATAACCATCCTTAAGCTATAATATCGAACATGAAAATTAAACGACCAAATCGAAAAACTATCATGCAATTTATGATGGTTATTTTAGCCATTTTTATTATTCGTGCTTATCAACAACAAGATTTAACCATCGGCCTTGTACCAAGCTTCAGCTCGCAAACCCTTAGTGGCGAAGTTATGAATTCCAACCCAATGCCAGATAAGGGCACTCTTATTCATTTTTGGGCAACCTGGTGTCCTGTTTGTAATCTTGAGAATGATAACGTTCAAGCCATATCAGAAGACTACAAGGTGCTTAATATTGCCATCCAGTCGGGTAGTGATCTTGAAATTCAAGCGCATGCTGAAGAAAATAACATGAAACTTGACAACATTATTAATGATCAATCTGGCTCTATTGCAAAGTTATTTGGCGTTAAAGGTACACCAAGTAGTTTCTTTGTTAATACCAAAGGTCAAATTCAATTTACCGAAGTGGGGTACGTTACCACACTGGGTTATCGCTTTAGATTGTGGTGGGCAGGATTATAAACAACGACTGGTCTGAGCATCTTGGGCCATTATTTCAGCGCGATTCTTATCAGCAATTGTGCGATTTTTTTGAGTATCAAAAATCTCAAAAAAAAATCATTCTTCCTCCTGAAAATGATCGCTTTAAAGCTTTTGAGCTTAGTAGCTTTAAAAATACCCAGGTCGTTATCCTAGGTCAAGACCCTTATCACAACGAAGGCCAGGCACATGGGTTGAGTTTTTCTGTGCCAGATAATATTAAAACTCCCCCCTCTCTAGTTAATATATTTAAAGAGCTAGAACTGGACTTAGGTATCACGCCCAATGCAAGTGGCAATTTAGAGCGCTGGGCGTCGCAAGGTGTATTACTCTTGAACAGTGCGCTTACGGTGGAGAAAAACTCACCAGGATCACACTCAAAAACACCTTGGATTGAATTTACAGAATCAGTTATCCTTCTACTTAGTGAGCGCAAACAAAACTTAGTGTTTTTACTTTGGGGAGCGCACGCTCATCAAAAAGCAGAGTTAATCGATCCCACTAAACACTTAGTATTGAGTGCGCCGCACCCTTCTCCTTTTTCAGCTTATAAAGGTTTTTTTGGCTGTAAACATTTCTCCAAGACTAACGAGTATCTTAAAATGCATAACTTAAAACAAATTAACTGGTAACCATGAAACTTATTATTGATGACGCATGCTATGCATATAGCGAAATATTCTCACAATTTGGCGATGTAGCCACCATGGCTGGCCGAGATATTAATGCTGACTCTGTTAAAGATTGTGACATTCTAATCGTACGTTCTCGCACAAAAGTTAGCCAAGAATTACTCGAAGGTAGTTCTATTAAATTTGTGGGATCAACGGTGGCTGGATTGGATCATGTTGATCAAGATTATCTTAAAAATAACAACATTGAATTCTTCTCAGCACAAGGGTGCAACTCAATGGCGGTGGCTGAATTTGTGATTAGTACCATTGTGAATTTAGCCGACAAACATGGGTTTAATTATCAAGAAAAAACTTTGGGAATAATCGGTGTGGGCAATGTTGGCTCTCGTTTAGCCGCTAAAGCAGAGTTATTAGGTATTAAAACGTTATTAAACGACCCAATAAGGCAAAAAAACGAAGATTTACCCAATTTTGTTGATTTAGATGCAGCTTTAAGTGCTGATATCGTTACTTTTCATACGCCATTGACGTTTAATGGTGAATTTCCCTCATTTAATCTACTAAATAAGCACAATTTTCATAATATTAGCGAAAATACCATCATTTTTAATGCTGCACGTGGCGGTGTGATTGATGAAAAAATTTGGGAAAAAACGCAAACGCTTGAAAATGTGATCGATTGTTGGGAAAATGAGCCAAATATCAACAAAAACTTACAAAATAGCGCCTATTTAGCCTCACCTCATATCGCAGGTCACTCAGTTGATGCCAAATTTATGGGTAGTTTTATGGTTTATGAGGCTTTATGTGCGTTTTTAGGTGAAAAACAACGAGAAAGTATCAAAAATTTGATAAATCCGGGTGTTTTGTCGTTAAAAAGTGATAATTTACTCGATTGTTTAAATGAAGTTTATGACTTTAAACAAGACACAATAGCCATTAAAAATATTGAAAATTTTGAATATTACCGCAGAAACTACCCAATTCGCTATGAATGGCAACATTTCAATGGATCAATCAGCCTGCCAATTGCTAAATAAAAAAATCAAACTATTTACGGGTCAATTATTTTGTTTGTAGGTTTTTAAATGCTATATATGACATGCATTTTAATTTTCAAGTAATATAATTCATTACGCGTACCTAATCACATAACAAAAAATCATGAATAAAATTATCATACAAGAGACAGATTTTGATCTGACGACTGAAGTAGCACTAGCCAGAGGTAGTGACAGCAATATTGGCGCCGTGGTTAGTTTTGTAGGAACTGTGCGTGATTTAGACAATGCATCCATTAAAAAAATGACACTTGAGCATTATCCAGGTATGACAGAAAAATCTTTAAATTCTATTGTTGTCCAAGCTCAGGATCGTTGGCCCATTGGCAATACAACGGTTATCCATCGTGTTGGTGATTTACCTATTAACGATCAAATCGTACTGGTCATCACCACCAGTAAACATCGAAAAGCTGCTTTTGAAGCATGTGAATTTATTATGGATTAT
>CAYYGB010000076.1:0-5461 GCA_964471285.1 uncultured Candidatus Thioglobus sp. | reverse complement strand
CAACTGAGCTAAGGGCGCAAAAAATAGTACTAAAACAGTGCTATTTATAATTTTGGTCGGAGTAGAGGGATTTGAACCCCCGACCACCTGGTCCCAAACCAGGTACGCTACCAAACTGCGCTATACTCCGAAAAAAAAGAATTATACTTTGTTAAGCTGAATTGTAAATGGCTAAATTTAGGATTTTTTGTAATTAGTCAATTTCTAACGCTTGCCAAATATCATCAACTCTTTGAATGACATCATCATTCATCACAATAGGTGTACCCCATTCTCGATCAGTCTCACCAGGGAGTTTATTAGTAGCATCAATGCCCATCTTAGAGCCTAGGCCAGAAACGGGAGAAGCAAAATCAAGATAATCGATTGGTGTATTGTCAATGAGCGTGGTGTCGCGAGTTGGATCAACGCGAGTTGTCATTGCCCAGATAACTTCTTTCCAATCTTTAACGTCAATATCGTCATCCACAATAATAACAAACTTGGTGTACATAAATTGGCGCAAGAATGACCAAACACCCATCATTACACGTTTAGCATGGCCAGGATATTGCTTCTTGATACTAACAACAGCCATGCGATAAGAGCAAGCTTCTGGCGGAAGATAAAAATCTGTAATTTCTGGATATTGCTGTTGTAGTAGTGGCACAAAAACTTCATTCAGTGCTACCCCTAAAATAGCAGGCTCATCAATCGGCTTGCCAGTATAAGTCGAATGATAAATTGGATTTTTGCGATGAGTGATTCGCTCAACAGTAAAGACCGGAAATCTTTCTACCTCATTGTAATATCCAGTGTGATCGCCATAAGGACCTTCATCAGCCATTTCATCTGGATAAATCACACCTTCAAGAATAATTTCAGCATTTTCAGGCACTTGTAAGTCACTACCAATGCAGGTGCATACTTTAGTTTTCTTGCCACGCAATAAACCGGCAAAGCCATATTCACTTAGACTATCAGGAATAGGTGTTACCGCAGCTAATGTGGTGGCAGGATCAGCGCCAATGGCTACAGCAACTGGATATGGCTGACCTGGATTTTTATCACACCAATCTTTAAAATCTAGCGCACCACCACGATGCGATAGCCAGCGCATAATCAGCTTATTTTTGCCAATCACTTGCTGGCGATATATACCTAAATTTTGGCGTTTTTTTAAGGGACCTTTGGTAATGGTTAATCCCCAGGTGATAAGAGGTGCAACATCCCCCGGCCAACATGTTTGAATTGGTAGAGTAGATAAATCTACATCATCCCCTTCAATAATAACCTCTTGACACTGTCCCTTTTTAACCAGCTTAACTGGCATATTTAAAACTTTTTTGAGAGTAGGTAGCTTTTCAAAAGCATCTTTCAAACCTTTAGGTGGCTCAGGTTGTTTTAGTTCAGCTAATAATTTACCTAACTCTCTAAGGGCTACTAAATCTTCTCGGCCCATTGCTGAGGCAACTCGACCTGTGGTGCCAAATAAGTTAGCTAAGACGGGAATATTTGAACCTTTAACATTTTCAAATAATAGGGCAGGGCCTTTTTTGTCAAGCGTACGACGACAAATCTCAGTAATTTCTAAATTGGCATCTACTTCAGTAGTGATGCGTTTTAGTTCGCCTCGCTTTTCAAGCTCAGCAATAAACTCTCTTAAATCTTGGTATATCATGAAAAACCCTTAATGGCTATGCTTGTGAAAAGTAATTGTTATGTGCTTCGAGCTCCTGCTCATTAGCCTGCACGACTTTAATTTTACCAATGTCAGCATTTACCCGGATAATTTTTTGGTTTTTTTGATCTTGTTCATCAGATGATCCATCATTGCTAAATAAAGTAGATTGGCCGCCTGTCATGGCTAGGTAAACTTGCGCAAGAATTTGAGCATCCAGTAATGCGCCATGAACAGTTCGGGCACTGGCATCAATTTCAAAACGGCGACACAAGGAATCTAGATTGTGAAGTGTGCCTGGGCGTTGCTGCCTAGAAAGTTCTAGTGTGTCGATAATTGTACAGTGGTCTTCAATGCGTTCATCAGATCCAAATATCTTTAACTCATGATTTAGAAAGCCTAAGTCAAATGGCGCGTTATGAATAATTAAGGTAGCACCTTTGATGTATTCCATAAATTCGTTAACAACTTTTTCAAATTTAGGCTTTCCAGTTAGAAATTTATCTGTGATACCATGAATTCGTACTGAATCACCTACATTGCGCTCAGGTTGGATGTATTGATGGTATTCATTGTTCTCAGTAATTTCCCTGTCAATGATCTCGGTACAGCCAATTTCAATAATGCGATGCCCTTCAGAAGGTTCAATGCCAGTGGTCTCAGTATCTAAAACAATTAGTCTTTCCATAAAATATTGCGCCTGTTATTTTTCGTGTAAAATTGATTGATTTTATCATAACTAAAAGTTAGAGAGTATTATGGCAAGAGTAACTGTTGAAGAGTGTTTGGATTTTGTAGATAATCGTTTTGAATTGGTATTAGTTGCTGCAAAACGTGCCCACCAATTGAGCTCAGGCGGCTATAGATCAACTTTAGATGTTGGTAAAGATAAGCCGACTGTAGTAGCACTTAGAGAAATTGAAGCGGGCCTTGTTAACGCTTCAATCTTAACTGAAGAATATGCTATGGAGCAAGAATTAACCGCACAGCAGAAAGCTCATGATGCTGAAACTGCTGAAGAAGTTAAGGCAGAATTATCTGTAGCCTCTGTTGACGAAGGTGTTGACGAAGTAAGTGAAGTTCAAGAATAACACTTAACTAAATTTATTTTTATTAAAAATGACGCTTAGGCGTCATTTTTTTTGCCTGAATTTTCAGATAGTGATTTTTTATTTTATCATTGTTGACAATAGTTAATTAATTTAGTAGAATTTGGCTAAATTTGATTTATTATTTTAATTATTGTTGACAATATGAGTATTAATGCTTTACAGGCTATAAAACAAGACACTCTATCTGAGCATGTATTCCAGCAGATTAAGGAAGATATCATTACGGGTGTTATTCCGCAAGGGCAAAAGATAGGTGAAGCAGGGCTTGCTAAATCGTATGATATTAGTCGAGGCCCGTTGCGCGAAGCCTTACACAAATTAGAATCCATTAATCTGGTGGATCGTCGTCCACACTCTGGCTCTCGAGTTATCACTCTGGACTTTGCTATGATGCAAGATGTGTATCAAATGCGCGAAGCGATGGAAGGGTTTGCAACAAGATTGGCTTGTGTTGCTATGTCGCAGTCAGATATTGATAACTTGTATCGTTTATTGGAAAAGCACGAATCATCTATTAAGCAATCTGAAGGTAAGCGCTATTTACAACAAGAAGGTAGTTTGGATTTTCATTATTATATTTTTTCCAAATGTCAAAACCAGTGGTTGATTGATTATTTAAACAATAAGTTGTATCAAGTATTAAGAATGTGTCGTCATCGTAGTAGTCAAATGCCATTTCGAGTAGAGCCGGCACTTCATGATCATTATGCTATTGTTGATGCTATTAATAATAGAGATCCTGAGTTAGCAGAAATTTTAATGCGCAGACATATTAGTGGCGCATGGAAAATTGTAAAAAATTTATTAGACAAAGAAAAAATCGAGGAATGATATGAGTATGAGTGCAGGTAAAGCGTTTCGTAAAGCTGTAGAGGATAACAACCCATTACAAGTCGTAGGTGCAGTAAATGCCTACTCAGCCATCATGGCAGAAAAAGTTGGTCATAAGGCTATATACCTCTCAGGTGGTGGCGTAGCTGCTTGTTCAATGGGTATTCCCGATCTTGGTATTACGACCATGAAAGATGTATTAGAAGATACTTACCGTATTACCGATGCAACTGAATTGCCATTATTGGTTGATATTGATACCGGTTGGGGCGGTGCATTTAATATCGCCAGGTGTGTTCGTGAGTTTACTCGTGCTGGTGCTGGTGCTGTTCATATTGAAGATCAGGTTATGCAAAAGAGGTGCGGTCATCGTCCTAACAAAGCAATCATCAGTCAGCAAGAAATGGTTGACCGTGTTAAATCGGCTGTCGATGCGAAGACTGATTCAGACTTTGTTATTATGGCACGAACAGATGCACTAGCAGTTGAAGGTATTGAGTCTGCTATTGAGCGTGCAATTGCCTGTGTAGAAGCTGGCGCTGATATGATATTTCCAGAAGCTATTAATACATTAGAACAGTACGACCAGTTTGTTAAAGCGGTTGATGTACCTGTATTAGCCAACATCACAGAATTTGGAGCAACGCCTTTATTTACATCCGAAGAGCTTTCCTCAGTTGGCGTTAAATTACAACTTTATCCATTAAGTGCATTTCGTGCGATGAGTAAGGCAGCACTTAATGTCTATGAGCACATTAAGGCAGATGGCCATCAGAAAGATGTTATCGATACTATGCAGACACGCATGGAATTATATGACTTTCTTGGATACCATGAATACGAACAAAAACTAGACCAACTATTTGCAAGTGAGGATAAATCATAATGAGTGATATAAAACAAACAACGCCAGGTTTTAAGCCAAAAAAATCAGTAGCTCTTTCAGGTACAACAGCAGGAAATACCGCTGTATGTACAGTTGGACGCACAGGTAATGACTTACATTATCGTGGTTACGATATTCTTGATTTTGCAGAAAAAGCTGAATTTGAAGAGATTGCACATCTTATTATTCATGGCACCTTGCCAACAATTTCACAGCTGAAATCTTATAAAGCTAAATTAAAAGGTATGCGTGGATTGCCATCTGCTGTCAAAACGATTTTAGAGAATATTCCAAAATCAGCACACCCGATGGACGTAATGCGAACAGGTTGTTCTGTTATGGGTACTTGCATGACAGAAAAAGATGACCATCCTGAGGAAGAGACGCGCGCTGCTTTAGATCGACTTATGGCAAGCTTTGGTTCAATGCTAGTCTATTGGTACCACTTTAGCCATAATAATAAACGCATTGAGACAGAAACAGACGACGATTCAATTGGCGGACATTTCTTACACATGCTTCATGGTGAAGCGCCTTGCGAAGAATGGGTAAAAGCCATGCATATTTCACTAATACTCTATGCAGAGCATGAGTTTAATGCTTCAACATTTGCAGGTCGTGTCATCGCTGGCACTGGATCAGATATTCACTCTTGTATCACAGGTGCTATTGGTGCATTACGTGGGCCAAAGCATGGTGGTGCAAACGAGGTCGCCTCTGAGATTCAAAAGCGCTATAAAGATGCTGATCAAGCTGAGGCAGATATTCGTGAACGCATGGCTCGCAAAGAAATTATTATTGGTTTCGGTCATCCTGTTTATACAGTGTCTGATCCACGTAATGAAGTGATCAAGCGTGTTGCAAAACAACTGTCTGAGTCTAATAAAAATATGACTATGTTTGATGTTGCTGAGCGTATTGAAACAGTCATGATGGATGAAAAGAAAATGTTTCCAAATCTAGATTGGTTCT
>CAYYGB010000075.1:0-5523 GCA_964471285.1 uncultured Candidatus Thioglobus sp. | reverse complement strand
CGCATGATTGTCAACTGAGGTAAAAATAACCCCACCCAATTGATCAACACCCAATGCATCTAATTTTGTCAGTCTAATTTTAGTATTATATAAACGATTAAGCTCAACAGATGCAATAGGTTGGGTAATGACATAATCAACTTTTTTTTGCTTTACCATGTTATACAACAAAGCATCGTCTGGTGCGTCAACAACAACAATATTGAAAGAATAATCGGGTATCCGACGAGAAAGGTAATCAGCAGTGGATTGCCATTTTTGATACGCAGCATCTTTCCCTAAAAAAGATTGAATAGCAATCGTAATTTCGGAGGATTTGGCACTAGAGGCTGCATTGAAACTAAACAACAAAACAATAGTGATAATAAACTTATACCAAGACATGTCTTATTTTAACACCGATATCGTTTAACCTATATCATGGTAAACCATACAAATCAAAGGCTGATGTATTGATCCAGCTGTTAGTCAACAGTGGTCAATCCAAGCAGCTGCCAAGCTTGCATACCGCCACGATAATATTTGATTTTGTTTGCTGGATAGCCATAATCCAATAACTCCCAAATAAGCTCTGGAGACATTTTGCACCAATTGCCATTACAATAAACCGCTAATATTTTAGCATTAGAGAAATTCATTTCACCCTTGGTGTTAATCACAACACCAAATTCATCTTCAAGAGTTTCAAGTGCATATTTTTTGTTTTTCTTAAATCGATGAAATGGCACGTGAATTGCCCCTGGAAGACTTCCAGTCAATGTTGGCCAAATTGATTTTCTAGCATCAACCACAACAACATCACCCTTCTTCGATGATAAACGAGAAATATATGAAATCATTTCATGCTCAGCAATAGTCTCTACAGCATGTGGTTTAAACGGATGCATTGGCTTAATAATACCCCGACCTGTTTTTTGATAAATCTTAGCAATAAGATGCTTTCTATCCTGATTTCTATCAATAACAAAAGGCTTGCCGTTCACAACCAGAGTGGTGCCAATAACACCAGGCTTAAGCCATACCGGCTTTTTCTTTTTTATTTTTTTAACATTGGAGGTATTTACAACTGAACTATATTCAACAGCTTTAATTACTTCTTTATTTGGCTGATTGGCACTTACAGACGCAAAGATAATGGCTGTAATAATAGGTGTCAAGATTAACAATTTCATATTTATCCCTAGGTTTTAATTTTAATAATTCTAGGTTTGTATTTTATTCTATATTAGAATAATATGATATTATGGTAAACCATAGTTATTTATCAATAATACAAAGATCACTCCTTAACGGTTGTCAATCCAACTGATTTCCAGGCCTGCATGCCGCCACGGTAGTATTTAATTTTTTGTGCTGGATAACCAAGTTTAATTAATTTTCGAATCATTTTCGGAGATTTTCCACACCAAAGACCGTTGCAATATATAACTAATGTTTTGGCATCGGTAAAATCCCATTGGGAATTATTTTTTTTAACATTGAATAATTCAAAAGTTTTTACTCTGTAATTATTAGAAACAATGTCGATATATCCAACCTGAGTTGCGCCAGGAATTATGCCGGTAATTAAAATAGCTGATTTAGGCCGTGAATCAACAATCATAATAGAGTCATTGCCATGGGACATTTGATCAATATAATCGATCATTTCAAGCTCAGCCACTGTTTCTACTGGGTGAGGCTTAAAGGGGTGTAATGGCTGTATCTTCCCACGCCAAGTTCCCTGATAAAACTCTATGATATTATTTTTACGATCTTGATTGCGCTCAATATCAATAGGAACACTATGATGAATAACATTGATCGACTTAAAGTCTTTTTGAATTAACACCTCTTTTGCAGGCGTCTCACTAGCTGCAATAACTTGCAAACTAGCACTGACTAGCAATATAGAAATATTAAACTTATAAAAAAACTGACGTAGTATCATTGAATCAACAAAAAAATTTCGGAAATAATGGAAATGGGCTATTTTAACTACTTTTTTACACCCACTGTCAAAATAACAAGTTTTTTCATATTAATAAGCCTTTCATAGGCATTTTTAATGTCTTTTGCACTAATATCCTTGATTTTATTGGTAAAACTACTCAAATAATCCAGAGGTAGCTCGTAAAAACCAATAATAGAGAGATAAGTAAGGATATTCGCATTGCTAGCCGTCTCTAAAGCGAAGCCACCAATGATATTATCCTTACCATCTTGTAGATTTTGAGGGTCAATCTCATTATTTCTGAAATTTTTGAGCGTTTCTAATACGACTTTTTTGGCTTGATCTGCCTGAGAATTTTTGGTTTGTAAATTGATCAAGAAAAAACCATTAGATTTCATTTTTGTAAAGTAGCTAGAAGTTGAATAAGCCAAACCTCTTTGCTCACGAACTTCTTGACTCAAGAGTGAATTAAGACCACTACCACCCAAAATATGATTACCCAAATATAGCGGGTAATAATCAGGATGTGTGCGATTTATGCCCGTTTGCCCGATTAACAAGTGAGTTTGCGTTGATGGAAATTCAATATGCTCTTGTATGGTTGTTGATAAAGGCAAGACTAATTCGTTGCGCTCAGCTTTTCTTCCACTATTTAACCCATGTGAAATTTGGCGAGCTATTTGCATGGCTTTCGTTTTAGAGATGTCGCCTACCAAGGCAATGGTCAAATTTTTAGCGACATAATAGCGCTGATAATGCTGGTTTAAATCAGAAAGATTAATTTTTTCAAGAGATTCTTTGGTGCCAATTTTTTTATGTGCATAAGGGTGCTGGCCAAATACTAATTCATTAAATCTTGTATTAGCAATACTACCTGGACTTTGTTTGGCAGCTTCAATAGCGCGAAGAGTTTGCTTTTTTTCACGACTTAAATAGCGTTGCTGATAGTCAACTTTAGAAACTACTTCAGCAAATAAATTTAATGAGGATTGCAAGATATCGCGACGCGTTAAACTACGCATAGAAATAATCGACATATCTTTAAGCGAAGCCGAAGAAAACTCAGTACCAAGTGATTCAAATTGATTAATAATTTGCTCTTCTGTGTGATACTTGCTTGCAGTGCCAATAAGACTATTGGTGAGTGATGCTAATCCGTGCTTATCGCCATCTCTAGAACTTGCAGCGTCAAAGTTAAGCGCCACATCCAACATTGGCAAACCTTTGGTTTTGGTGAATAATACTTTAGCACCTTCAGGCGTTGTCCATTGGTCAATATTTACCTTGGCATTAGCCTGGGTGATTAACAACAAAAATAAGATTAATAGCTTCACTTGATTGCCTTGGTTATCAGTTCAACAGAATTCACTTGTGAGAAATCAAGATACTTTTTAGCGACATTTGAGATATCTTTAGCCTTAATTTCGTTCATTTTAGCAACATATGTAAACATTTTATCAATACCCAGACCTACAGTTTCTAGCATGCCTAAATAGTAAGCTTGAGTGTGTATAAGATCTTGCTCGAAAACAAAGCCTGCTTCAAGCTGAGCTTTGGTGCGTACAAGTTCATCTTCAATGAGTTCTGGCTGCTCAATCAACTCTTTAACTTGATCTTTAATAGCGTCAATCAACGTTTGGTTATCAACCCCATCGGCTGGTATAAAGCTAACAATAAAGAGTGTGTCATGTTTATCATAAAGACGATAACTCACACTCATGGCCGAGGCAATTTGCTGATTACGAATAAGTTTTTTGGATAATCCATTATCTAGAATATAAGCCAACATTTCTAATTGGTAAGCTTGGCTTTCATCAGTTGTGGTTTTCAAGCTTGGCACATGAAAACCTAGAGTGTAAAACGGTAATTTCGCTTTAAGTTCAAGTTTTTTTGACTGACCAGTTTTGGCTATTGATGCATAGCGTTTAATTTTTTCAATATTAGGATTTGATAAATACTGCCCAAAATAGCGCTTAGCATGCTTGATCACCTCTTGAGGATCAATATCACCCACAACCACTAATGTTGCGTTATTAGGTGCATAATAAGTTTCATACCAATGACGTAAATCACTTAGGCGATAGCTTTCAATATCTGACTGAAAACCGATAACTGGCGCATGATAAGCACCATTTTGATCAAATGAAATTAAACGTAAACTTTCATAAACCTTAGCGTTAGGATTGTCTTCTACGCGCAGTCTTCGCTCCTCGATAACCACTTGTCTTTCTTTTTCTAACTCAATGCCTGAGAAGGTTAAATTGCGCATGCGGTCCGCTTCCATCTTAATGGCTAACTCTAATTTAGAGCTGTGCATTTTTTGATAGTAGGCCGTATAGTCTTTTGAAGTAAATGCATTGTCATCGCCACCATTACGAGCGATAATTTTTGAAAACTCGCCAACTTTATAGTCATGCGTGCCTTTAAACATCATGTGTTCCAACATATGCGAAATACCCGTGTTAGGTTGTTTTTCATCGCTAGCGCCGACCTTATACCAAAGCTGGGAAATAAACACGGGCGCCCGACGGTCTGTTTTAACAATGATTTTTAAGCCATTATCTAGGGTTGCTTGGGTTACTTGTTCATAGGCTCCGCCCATCACATTAGCTTCAATAGTATTCGAAAATGCGCTTGTGGACAAAAAAAAGGCTAGTAAAATTAGATTCTTCATATTCGAACTATTATAGCGAGAAGCTTTGTTTAATTTTTTTAAAAAAGATAAATCTGACCAAATAGAAAAAGGTGCTACATTAAAACAGCGTCTGGCCAAATCAAGACAAAAACTAGGCTCTGGCTTATCCAGTCTTTTATTGGGCAAGAAAGTCATTGACGAGGATTTACTAGATGAACTAGAAATGCTTTTAATCACTGCAGATATTGGCATTAATACGACGGATAAAGTTTTAGAATCGGTACGCCAAAATGCTTCTCGAAAAGTTTTAAAGGATTCTGATAGCCTATATGCATTCTTAAAAGAGGCGCTAACAAAGCTACTGATAGAAGACAACCAGCTTAATACAGATACCAATGAAACTTTTGTCATTTTGGTGGTGGGTATAAATGGTGCTGGAAAAACCACCACCATTGGCAAACTAGCTAAATCTTTTCAAAATCAAGGTAAGTCTGTCATGTTAGCGGCGGGTGACACCTTTCGCGCCGCCGCAGTTGAACAACTTAAAGTTTGGGGTGAGCGTAATAAAATACCAGTAGTCGCCCAAGCAACTGGGTCTGATGCTGCCTCTGTTATTTATGATGCTTATGAATCCGCCAAGGCTAAAAAAATTGATATTCTTATTGCCGATACCGCAGGACGATTACACACTCAAGGTAATCTAATGCAAGAACTTGAAAAAATAAAGCGCGTACTAAAAAAGCACAATGAAAATGCTCCACATGAAAACAAGCTGGTTATTGATGGCGGCTCGGGGCAAAATGCCATTAATCAGGCCAAAGAATTTAACAAAACAGTTGGACTAAGCGGCATTAGTATTACCAAGCTTGATGGCACTGCCAAAGGTGGTGTGGTATTTGCTATTTCTGATGAGCTTAAATTGCCAGTTCGTTATATTGGTGTTGGTGAAGGAATT
>CAYYGB010000074.1:0-5563 GCA_964471285.1 uncultured Candidatus Thioglobus sp. | reverse complement strand
AACGACGGTTCAAGATTATGGCCGTCTAACTCATGGCGAGCAGGGTTTGGCTCAATCTGGGGCGATGGATGAGCATGCTTATGCTTGGGGCAATTATTTACTGGGTAATCGTTACAACGCCGCCGCTCTGGAAATCACCTTTGGCAATGTTGAATTAGAAGCGCTTGATGATATGCTGATTTGCGTTTGTGGTGCGGATCTTGATTTTAAAATTAACCATCAAACGGTGGACATTTGGAATAGCATCCAAATTCAAAAAGGTGACAAACTTAGCTGGCATCAGCCTAAACACGGAATACGTGCTTATTTAGCGGTTAAAGGTGGGTTTGAAACTCAACAACTATTTAACTCAAGGTCGGTTAATTTACGTGAGCACATTGGCACAAAAATAACACAAGATGAAATACTTACATGCCAAGCATCAAGTGGAGCGTTAGATCGTTTTATTGCGCCAAAATATATTCCTAATTATCATCAAGAAGTTTTATTAAGGCTATTGCCAAGTTATCAATATTCAGAATTTAGTGATGATCAAAAAACATTATTCTTTGGGCAAACTTACACTATTAGCAATGCGAATGATCGCACAGGATGTAGGCTAAAAGGTGTACCTATAACTATTAAAAAAGACAAAATGATTTCTGAAGGTATGAGTTATGGAAGTGTGGAAATCGCTAGCGATGGATTGCCGATTATTCTACTGAAAGATGCGCCAACCATTGGCGGATACTCAAAAATTGGCACCGTGTTTTCATTGGATTTAGCTCAGTTGGCACAACAACAACCGGGCACAAAAATAAGATTTGAGTTAATGAATATTCACCAAGCACAAAAAGAGCGCTTGGCGTTTAATCAGTTTTTTGGTGTTGGGATAAATTCAAAAGCATTAAAGATCTGACAAAATAGCTCAGCGGTTTTAACCGTATCGTACAAAGCAGAATGCGCTTGAGCGTTGTCAAATTCAATACCAGCTTTCGCGATTGCTTTAGCCAGAACTGTCTCTCCAAAAGTAAGTGCTGATAAGCTAACTGTATCAATAGTAGAAAATTTATGAAAGGGATTTTTAAGCTTTGACCGTTCACTTGAAGCATACAAAAATCCTAAGTCAAAAAATGCATTGTGCCCTACTAATATCGAACGTGAGCAGTCTTGGTCTTTCATCTCGGTGCATATCGTTTGAAACATATCACTTAGTGCTAGTTTTTCATCAATAGCGCCACGTAAAGGGTTGTCAACATCAATGCCATTAAACTTTAAAGCTGCTGGCTCAAGATTAGCCCCTTTGAAAGGATGTGTATGAAAATGTTGAGGCTCCTTTGGGTATAGCTTTCCACTGTCATCAATACCAATAATCACAGCGCAAATTTCTAGCATGGCATCTGTTTGATGATTAAATCCAGCGGTTTCAATATCAATCACAACCGGTAAATATCCGCGAATACGTTCTTTGATTTGCATTAGGAAATATCCTTAAAAAAGATAGAAGAATTACGATCATGGTTGAAATATTTTTGACGCTTGTTAGGTAAGTCAGAAACTTTCATTTGGGTAAAGTGATGCTTTAAAAACCAATCAGTTTCATACTTTGTTAGGGCGAAAACTTTGCTAAATTTCCTTCTTTTGGCCTCCATTAATATCTTATCTAACAGCTGCATAGAAAGCCCTAAATTTTGAGAATTTTCAGCCACGGCTAAAGAATAAATTTCACCCGTAGAGCTCTCTTGACAATCTTTCAAACCTGCGCAAGCAATTAGCTGATTATTATCAAACAGCAAGATAAAGTCATTGATATTTTTTTCAATTTCCTCCTTACTTCTAAGGAGAATTTTCCCTTGATCTACAAAAGGCTTGATTAAAGTCAAAATTTGTTCAGATTTATCCAAAGTACTGTATTAAAACGTTGATAGAAGTGCACTATTTTAATCTAAAATATAATGCTTTATATCAATACAAAGCAATTATGTCTAACTCAAGAAAATATTCCTCTCAAGTTGTTGATGGCTATGAAAGAGCAGCTTCTCGTGCAATGCTCTATCCAGTAGGCTTTAAAAAAGAAGATTTTAGTAAGCCTCAAGTAGGTATTGCTTCAACTTGGTCAATGGTTACACCTTGTAATATGCATATTAATAAATTAGCGGATGAAGCTGAAAAAGGTGTTAATTCTGCTGGTGGCAAGGGTGTTATTTTTAACACGATTACTATTTCTGACGGTATATCAATGGGTTCAGAGGGTATGAAATACTCTTTAGTATCTCGTGAAGTTATTGCTGATTCAATTGAAACGGTAGTGGGTTGCCAGGGTTTTGATGGCGTGGTTGCGATTGGTGGTTGTGATAAAAATATGCCGGGTTGTATTATTGGTTTGGCAAGACTTAACCGCCCGGGTATTTTTGTTTATGGCGGTACGATTCAACCAGGTAAAAATCATACAGATGTGGTTAGTGTTTTTGAGGCGGTAGGTCAGTTTGCTAGTAATACGATTAATGCAATTGAACTTGAAAATATTGAAAAAACAGCTATCCCAGGTCCAGGTTCTTGTGGCGGTATGTATACGGCTAATACGATGGCATCAGCTATTGAGGCGCTAGGTATGAGTTTGCCAAACTCTTCGGCTCAAGATGCCATCTCAGCAGATAAGAACAATGATTGTGTTCGCGCTGGTGAAGCGGTATTAAACTTACTTGAAAAAGATATTAAACCAAATGATATCATGACCATGAAAGCGTTCGAGAATGCGATTACGGTTATTATTACTTTGGGTGGCTCTACCAATGCGGTTCTTCATTTAATCGCTATGGCAAATGCAGCTGGCGTTGATTTAAACATTGATGACTTTACGCGTATTGGTGCGAATGTTCCAGTTATTGCTGATCTTAAGCCATCTGGACAATACATGATGAGTGAGCTGGTTGCCATTGGTGGCACGCTACCATTGATGAAAATGCTATTAGATGCTGGCATGCTTCATGGTGACTGTATGACAGTTACTGGGCAAACAATGGCTGAAAATCTTAAAGATGTTAAGCCGTATGCAGATTCTCAAGATATTATCAGATCACTTGATAATCCGATTAAGAAAGATTCACATCTTCGTATTTTGCGTGGTAATTTGGCCGTAGATGGCGCTGTTGCAAAAATTACAGGTAAAGAAGGTTTAAGCTTTAAAGGCGTAGCCAAATGTTATGGTCGTGAAGAAGAGGCTCTTGCTGCTGTATTAAATGATGAAATTATGGCAGGTGATGTGATTGTAATTCGCTATGAAGGACCTGCAGGTGGCCCTGGTATGCGTGAAATGCTTGCACCTACTTCAGCCGTTATGGGTAAAGGCTTAGGTGGTAAAGTGGCGCTTATTACTGATGGTCGTTTTTCGGGTGGAACCCACGGCTTTGTAGTTGGCCATATTACTCCAGAAGCTTTTAAAGGCGGCGTACTAGCTGTTGTTGAAGATGGTGATGAGATTCTGATTGATGCTGAAAACAACGTATTAGAGTTATTAGTTGATCAATCAATTATTGATGAGCGTTTAACGCATTGGGTGCAACCTAAGCCGAACTATACTAAAGGTGTTTTGGCAAAATTTGCTAAGTTGGCTAAATCTGCTTCTGAAGGTGCGGTGACCGACTAATCTTTAATAAAAATTAACATTAAAAAAAAGGAGGCGTTTGCCTCCTTTTTTTTTGGACTTTTTATACGGGCTTTTTGGCTATATACTTAAGCCATAAAAATCCAGATAATCCTGCCAACAAAGAGGCAGTTAGAACGCCAACTTTAGCTTGAAAAATAAACTCAGGTGACCCTAAAAAAGCAAGGTCTGCTATAAAAATAGACATGGTAAAGCCAATACCACCTAAAAGTGCAACACCAAAAATTTGACTCATGCTGCTTTGATCTGGCAGCTTGGCAATTTTTAGTTTAATGGCTAACCAAGCAACTCCGAATATTCCAATTATTTTTCCTAGAATAAGGCCAAAAATAATCCCCGTTGATACTGGCTCAATAATCACAGCGCCAATAGAGTTAAAGTCTATTGCAATGCCGGCATTAGCTAGCGCAAACAAAGGGATAACAATTAAAGCAACAGGAAGATGTAGGTTGTGCTCCAATCTTGCAGCTGGCGAGCTTACTGCGTCAATTCTATCTTGTATATTGGTTAGTATGGCTTTTTGATCTTCGTTTAATGTGTGATCATCACTAACAGGATATTTATCATAGTCATCTAATAATTTTTTAGTATCTTTAGATAAATTTAAAGAGGTTTGCTTAGGTTTTGAAGGTATCGCCATCGCAGCAATAACACCTGCAATGGTGGCATGAACACCTGATTCTAATACAAAAAACCACATAAAAATTCCAACAATAAAATAAGGTAATATTGCATGAATGCCGAAACGATTTAATATAATTAACATTAAAAAAGTTATGCCAGATAAAGCCAGGGGCAGGATATGAATTTGATCTGTATAAAATATTGCAATCACGAGTACAGCGCCTAGATCATCAACAATAGCAAGTGCCACTAAAAAAGTTACCAGTGCAGTAGAAACCCTTTTACCTAAGAGTACTAAAACACTAATTGCAAAAGCAATATCTGTTGCCATGGGTACGCCCCATCCACCAGCACTGAGCTCATTTGCATTAATACCGAGATAGATCAGTGCAGGAAAAACCATTCCACCAATCGCTGCCAGAATGGGCAAGATAGCAACTTTTATATTTGAAAGCTCTCCGACTAAAATTTCTCTTTTTATCTCTAATCCGATAATAAAGAAAAATAAAGTCATTAGACCGTCATTGATCCAATGATGTAGGCTGTGGGATAACTTCCATGAGCCAACATTTAAATCAATTTTTGTATGGAAAAAGTGTTCGTAGTTTTCTGTTAATGGTGTATTTGCTAGGATTAACGCAAGCACTGTCATAAACATTAAGATCTTGCCCGTGGTAGTTTGGGCATGAATAAAGTGCTCAAAAGGTGTTGATACCTTTTTAAAGGCTTTTTCCCAGGGAGCGTATATTTTCATTTTATTCTATCTTTTTAAACCTAAAAAAACTTAATCTTGAGCTGGAGCAAACACCATTTGTCTGTCGTCTAAATTAACTGAGACAATTTGGATTTTAATTTTGTCACCTAGCTGAAATACTTTACCAGTGCGTTCACCTTTCAGTTGATGATGAACATCGTCAAAATTGTAGTAGTCATCTTTCATATCACGCATTGCGATCATGCCTTCAACAAAGACATCTGTTAGCTCGATAAAGATACCAAAGCCTGCTACACCTGAAATAACACCGTTAAAAGTATCGCCGACTTTGTCACGCATGTACTCACACTTTAGCCACTGCTCAACATCACGAGAAGCTTCATCAGCACGTCTTTCTGTGACTGATAAGTTTGCACCCAGTTCAATCATTTTCTTAGAAGGTTCTTTCTTTTTATTGCCCAGTACTTTGCCAACTACACGATTCATCAATGATGGCTTTTTCTTTTTAAGAACTCGGTTGATAGCGCGATGCACTAGTAAGTCAGGATATCTTCTAATTGGTGAGGTAAAGTGAGTGTAAT
>CAYYGB010000073.1:0-5565 GCA_964471285.1 uncultured Candidatus Thioglobus sp. | reverse complement strand
CAGTGATCATTAAAGACTTGCAACGTCATCCTGCAAAAAATCTTGTTACTCATGTTGACTTCTTGCGTATTAACTTAAAACAAGCGCTTGTTACAAATATTCCTCTACACTTTCTTGGTTCTGATGAAAACGAAAGTATCCGTCTTGGTGCTATCCTTAATCAGTTTGTTACTTCTGTTGAAGTATCATGTTTACCAGCTGACCTACCGACAGCAATTGATGTAGATATCACTAACTTAGCGTTAGGTGATCACATCAGTCTAACTGGTTTAGTTGTACCTGAAGGTGTAACGCTAACAGCTCTAACACATGGCGATATTGAAGCACACGACCAGAGTGTTGTTGCTGTTCAAGAAGCTAAGATGATGGCTGAAGTTGAAGATGACGCACCAGTTGCACCTGAAACTGAAGTAGCAGGCGAAGATGCTGCTGACGCAGAAGAAGACGAGTCAGACTCTAAGTAAATAATTATGGCAATAAAACTGATTGTTGGCCTGGGAAATCCAGGCAAAGATTATCAGTCGCATCGTCATAATGTTGGGTTTTGGTTTTGTGATGCACTGGCCAATTTATACTCAGCCACCTTCAAAAAGGAAGCTAAATTTTTCGGCGATGTGGCACAAGTCACCATCGCTGGTGTTAGCGTTCGTCTATTAAAACCTGGCACGTTCATGAATCGATCGGGCCAATCTATTCAGGCTTTAGCAAAGTTCTATCAACTGGAAGCTGATGAGATATTGGTTGTCCATGATGAGCTTGACTTGGATGTAGGCGTCGCTAGGCTCAAGGCTGAAGGTGGGCATGGTGGCCATAATGGCTTACGTGATACTATTAAAGCACTAGATACCAAGATCTTTTATCGACTGCGTCTTGGTATTGGCCATCCTGGCAATAAAGAACAGGTGGCTGATTTTGTTCTACATTCGCCAAATAAAAGCGAACTAGAGCACATTCAAAACGCCATGATAGACGCGCTACAGATCATTGAAGAAGTTGTCAAAGGCAATATAGATCAAGCCATGAAAAACTTACATACAAAATAATAGGTACGGCTCACTGGAGCTAAAAGGAGAAAAAGATGGGATTTAAATGTGGTATTGTTGGACTGCCTAATGTAGGGAAATCAACCCTATTTAATGCACTAACCCAGGCTGGCATCGCGTCAGAAAATTATCCTTTTTGTACCATTGAGCCTAATGTTGGCATCGTGCCAATCAATGATAAGCGCCTTAATGAGCTGGCAAAAATTGTTAACCCTCAAAAAATTCTCCCAACCACTATGGAGTTTGTCGACATTGCTGGATTAGTAGAAGGTGCGTCTAAGGGTGAAGGACTGGGTAACCAGTTTTTAACCAACATTCGTGAAACTGATGCAATCGTTCACGTAGTTCGTTGCTTTGAAAATGACGATATTATCCATGTTGCAGGCAAAATATCGCCTTTAGATGACATCGAGATTATCAATACAGAGCTTATCCTTGCTGACTTAGCTGTCGTAGAAAAACTCTTACAGAAAGCGCTTAAAAATACTAAGTCTGGTCAACAGGACGGCGTTCCACTGAAGGAATTATTAGAAAAAATATTACCTGCATTGGAAGCGGGACAAAGCGCAAGAAGTCTCGAATTTGATGAAGAAGAGCTAAAGCTTCTACGCGGATTTCAACTACTTACTATCAAGCCAGTTCTTTATATGGCCAATGTTAGTGAAGAGGGTTTTGAGAACAATCCGCTTCTGGATGTGGTTGATGAATTTGCAAAATCTGAAGGCGCTCAAGTTGTCGCTATATGCGCTGATATTGAGGCTGAAATTTCAGAGCTAGATGCGGATGAAAAACAAGATTTCCTAGATGAAATGGGCCAAACAGAAGCGGGCCTTGATCGTCTAATTAGAGCAGGATACTCCCTACTTGGATTGCAAACCTACTTTACAGCAGGTGTTCAAGAGGTTCGTGCCTGGACTATTAATATTGGTGATAGCGCGCCACAAGCAGCAGGAAAAATCCATGGAGATTTCGAAAAGGGTTTTATTCGAGCTGAAACTATCGCCTATGATGACTTTGTTGAATTCGGTGGCGAGAAAGGCGCCAAAGAAGCCGGAAAACTACGCTCTGAAGGTAAGGAATACATCGTCCAAGATGGTGATGTGGTACACTTCTTGTTTAATGTTTAACCCTAATATTTAAGGTTTACTCCAAAATGATGAAATCCAAAAAAGACACCAAAATCTTATTAATTTTAGACGGCTGGGGGCACTCTGAAACTATTGAGAATAATGCGATTGCTCAGGCAAAAACACCAGTTTGGGATCGCTTTAATCAAGATTTCCAACACTCTTTAATCCTAACCAGTGGCAAGCAAGTGGGTCTACCTGGTGAGCAAATGGGCAACTCAGAAGTGGGCCACCTTAACTTGGGCGCAGGTCGAGTTGTTAAACAGGACTTCACTCGTATTCAGAATGAAATCCAAAATGGTGATTTCTTTAGAAACCCAACACTAAGAAACTCTCTTGAATATGCCAATGAGAACAATAAGGCCGTTCACATCATGGGCTTATTGTCTGATGGTGGTGTGCATTCTCACGAAGACCAGCTGCATGGCATGCTAGAAATGGCAAAAAAATACGACTGTCGAGACGTGTATTTACACGTGTTTACTGACGGTAGAGATTGTGCTCAAAAAAGTGCTAAGAAATACATTCAAAAATTAGAAGACAAAATTGTCGAACTAGGTGTGGGTGAGATTGCAACCATTATCGGGCGCTATTTTTCTATGGATAGAGATAATCGCTGGTCACGCATACGCTGTGCCTATGAGCTTATCTCAAAAGGCAAATCTAACTTCTTAGCCAGAACTGCTATGGATGCAATTGATCAGGCTTATGAGCGTGGTGAAACTGATGAATTCATTCAGTCAACTGTTATCAACGCACCAACTAAAATCAACGAAGGCGATGTTCTAATTTTCATGAACTATCGCGCCGATCGTGCACGCCAAATTACCCAAGCCTTTACGGATGAAAATTTCCAAGGATTTTCACGTGGGACATTTGTACCCAGCCAGTTTGTTTGCCTAACTGAATACAAAAAAGACTTCAATTTACCCGTTGCTTATCCTTCCTCCAAGCTCAACAATGTACTTGGAGAATATTTAGCCGACCTAGGGATGACACAGCTTAGAATTGCCGAAACTGAGAAGTATGCTCACGTCACCTTCTTTTTAAATGGTGGTGTAGAGCGTCCATTTAATGGTGAAGACCGTGTCTTAATACCGTCTCCAGAAGTTGCAACCTACGACCTTCAACCAGAAATGAGTGCTTTTGAGTTAACTGACGCATTGGTTGAAAATATTGAAAGTCAAAAGTACGACTTAATTATTTGTAACTTTGCCAATACCGACATGGTTGGCCACTCTGGAAAGCTTGATGCAGCGATTAAGTCGGTTGAGGCGGTTGACGCTTGTTTGGGTATTATTTATCAAGCAGTTAAAACCATCGATGGTGAAATGTTAATCACAGCTGATCATGGTAACGTGGAGCAGATGGTCAATCCAGAAACACACGAAGTACATACAGCCCACACTAATAATCCGGTGCCATTAATATTTGTCAGTTCTAGACAAGCAACAATAGCTGAGCCTTGCAAAGGCGCGCTGTCTGATATTGCACCAACCTTATTAGATATGATGGGCATTGATCAGCCAAGTGAAATGACCGGCAAAAGCTTGCTAACTTTTAAGTAAAATAAACAACATACAAAAAATAATTTAGGAGAAACCATGAAACAAGAAAATTTTATTGCACCATCGATTCTAGCGGCAGACTTTGCCAAACTGGGTGAAGAAGTTGACAACGTATTACGCGATGGCGCTGACATTGTTCATTTTGATGTAATGGACAATCATTACGTGCCAAATTTAACGATCGGTCCACTAGTTTGTGAAGCGCTGAGAAATCATGGCGTTACTGCACCGATCGATGTTCATTTGATGGTTAAGCCCGTTGATAGACTAATCCCTGATTTTGTTGCTGCTGGTGCATCATATATCACTTTCCATCCTGAAGCTTCAGAGCATATTGACAGAACTTTAGCCATGATTAAAGAAAGTGGCTGTAAAGCTGGCTTGGTATTCAATCCAGCAACACCGCTTCACGTATTGGAAAATGTAATGGATAAGCTAGATATGATCCTTCTGATGTCTGTTAACCCAGGTTTTGGTGGTCAGTCTTTCATTCCTCATACGTTAGAAAAATGTCGTCAAGTACGCAAACTAATTGACGCAAGCGGCAAAGATATTCGTTTAGAAGTTGATGGTGGCGTTAAGATTGATAACATTCGTGAAGTTGCGCAGGCTGGTGCAGATACATTTGTAGCAGGATCAGCAATCTTTAGTACTGATAACTACAAAACGACTATCGATGCGATGCGTGCAGAGCTTGCCAAAGCAAAATAGGTATATTGTTATCGTCTAAGCGCTTGATACATCAGCGTTAATTCGGTATAATTGTTTTTTTTAAGGTTTTACTTGGGCGTTTAAAATACTCAGAAAAAATCTAAAGTTGAGTTAGGCGCTTGTAAATCAAGCGCCTAACTCGTTTTAATGTATCACACAGCTCGACATAGTAATCAGGGTGCCCTAAAAAGGGGTTGATTATTAGAAGCTGTGGAAGGGAGTGCTATAAAAGAGCGCTCTATTAACCCCACGGAGAAATAAAAATGGCAAAAACGTCAATGAAAAAAATGCTTGAAGCAGGTGTACACTTTGGTCACCGCTCACGCTTCTGGCATCCAAAAATGGATCAATACATCTACGGTACTCGTAACGGTGTTCATATTATCAACTTAGAGAAGACGCTACCTCTATTTAATGATGTTCTTAATTTCGCATCTAAAACTGCTGCAGCTGGCCGTACAATTCTTTTTGTCGGTACTAAGCGCGCAGCTGGCGACATCATGAAGGAAGAAGCAATGCGTTGTGGAATGCCTTATGTGAATCACCGTTGGTTAGGTGGCATGATGACAAACTACAAGACAATCAAAGCGTCTATTAAGCGCCTAAAAGATCTTGAATTTTTAGCAGAAGAAAACTTCTCACAGTTTGGTAAGAAAGAAGCACTAATGATGACTCGTGAAATGACAAAACTAGAGCGTAGTCTTGGTGGTATTAAAGATCTTGGTGGCATTCCTGATGTTGTGTTCGTGGTCGATATTGGTCATGAAAAAAATGCTATTGCAGAATCTAAAAAATTAGGCCTTCCAATTATTGGTATCGTGGACACAAACCACAATCCAGAAGGTATCGATTACGTTGTACCTGGTAACGATGACTCTATCAGAGCAATTGGTTACTACGCAAGAGAAATTGCTAATGCAGTACTAGAAGCAAAAGCTGCAGCAGGTACACAAATTAAAAAGAAAGCGCCAGCTAAAAAAGCTGAGGCACCAGTAGCAACAGAAACCAAAGCTGAAGCTAAAGTTGAAGCTAAAGTTGAAGCTAAAGTTGAAGCTCCAGTTGCAGCAGAAGCAAACCTTAGTGGTATGTTGAAAGCAGAATTAGTTGCACTTGCTA
>CAYYGB010000072.1:0-5568 GCA_964471285.1 uncultured Candidatus Thioglobus sp. | reverse complement strand
ATAAAGGCACCGGGTGGTAAAACGGCCAGCAAAGTGCCTTGATAATCATTAAACACAGTAACACTTAGTGTATCGCCTAAACTGCCTAATATGAGACTAGATTGGTCAAATAAAGTACCAGAACCAATTAACTCGCGCATGGCACCTAGAAGAATGAGGATTAATGAAAAACCAATACCCATCATTAATCCGTCCAGTGCAGATTTGTCCCAACTGTTCTTACTGGCAAAGGCTTCTGCGCGAGCTAGAATGGCGCAGTTGGTTACAATTAAAGGTACGAAAATACCCAAGATCAAATATAAGTCATAAAAATATGACTGCATCAGTAGCTCTACAATGGTGACGAATGATGCAATTAGCAATACAAAGATAGGAATGCGAACTTCTTTTGAAATTTGATTGCGAAAAATAGACACGGTAACGTTGGAGGCGACCAATACAAAGGTTGTGGCTAACCCCAAACCAATAGCATTAACAATATTATTGGTGACGGCCAAAAGCGGGCACAAACCAAGCAATGCAACCAAAGCTTGGTTGTTGGTCCATAGTCCATTTTTGGCAATTTTAATATAATCGTTCATAAGTCTTGATTATATCAACAACAGCGCAGTAAACACTCTAAAAGTCTTTGATTATTGAAATTTGTCAAATTTATTAAAAAACATTTGTCTCAATGTATAAAAGACGGTATTTAGATCAAAATATAGTTGTTTATGCATAAAAAAACCCCGTTAAACGGGGTTTTTAATATATCTAACGCACAATTTAGCTTATTTTTGCGTCATTTGCATTTTTTCCGATATTTTTCTTAAGAAAAAACAATCTCACTGTTACTTACATCGCCTTTGATGGTTGATCCTGGCAAAAACTCACCTGCCAGTATCTTTTGAGATAATGGATTTTCCAGTAGTTTCTGAATGGTGCGTTTTAGTGGTCTTGCGCCAAACACTGGATCGTAGCCTTGATCAACAATCATCTCTACCGCTTTTTCACTTAACTCAAGTTTCAAGTTAAGAGCAGCTAAGCGTGAAGATAAGATTTCAATTTGCAGGGTTGCAATACCTTTAATTTGATCTTTTCCAAGACTATCAAAAGTAACAATCTCATCAATACGATTAACAAACTCAGGGCGGAAATGCTCACCAACTAGCTTAGTTAGCTCGGCTGACATATCTTTACCTGGATTGTCTTGGATAAGGTGCGAGCCTAGGTTTGAAGTCATCACAATAACGGTATTTTTAAAATCAACCGTACGTCCTTGTCCATCGGTTAAGCGGCCATCATCCAGCACTTGTAATAAAATGTTAAACACATCAGGATGCGCTTTTTCGACTTCATCAAGCAGGATAATTGAATAAGGCTTGCGACGAACAGCTTCGGTTAAAACGCCACCTTGTTCATATCCTACATAACCTGGAGGTGCGCCAATTAAGCGTGAGACTGAGTGTTTTTCCATAAATTCACTCATATCCACACGAACAATGGCTTGCTCAGTGTCAAACAAGAAGTCAGCCAAAGCTTTGGTTAGCTCTGTTTTACCAACACCTGTAGGTCCCATAAACATAAATGAACCATCAGGACGATTAGGATCTGACAACCCAGCGCGAGAGCGACGAACGGCATCAGAAATAACTTTAACCGCCTTATCTTGCCCCACCAATCTTTTGTGAATAATGCTTTCCATTTGTAGAAGTTTGTCTTTTTCACCTTCTAGCATTTTGTCCACAGGGATACCGGTCCATCGAGCGACAATATGAGCGATTTCATCTTCGGTAACTTTGTTTCTAAGTAGGGTCATTTCTACAGTATCTGCATTTTCTGCTTGCGTAATTTTTTGCTCTAGTTCTGGAATAACACCGTATTGAAGCTCACTCATCTTGGCTAAATCGTTGTTACGATGTGCACTTTCTAAATCTAATTTAGCTTGCTCTAACTCTTCTTTTAAGTGTTGTGCACCTTGAACAACCAGCTTCTCTTTTTTCCAAATTTCATCAAAATCTGCATATTCTTTTTCTAAGGTTTTAATGACTGACTCTAATTCTTTAAGGCGTTCTTTAGAGGCCTTATCTTTTTCTTTTTTAAGCGCCATACGTTCGATCTTAAGCTGCACTAATTTTCGATCAAGCTTGTCCATTGATTCTGGTCTTGAATCAATTTCCATACGAATTTGTGAAGCAGCTTCATCGATTAAATCAATGGCTTTGTCTGGCAGTTGTCTGTCGGTGATGTATCTAGTTGAATAGGTAACTGCTGCAATGATCGCTGGATCAGTAATCTCGACACCGTGATGCACTTCATACTTTTCTTTTAATCCACGCAAGATAGCAATAGTGTCTTCTTCAGTTGGCTCATCGACTAATACTTTTTGAAAACGTCGCTCCATCGCAGAGTCTTTTTCAATGTATTCGCGATATTCATTTAGCGTGGTTGCACCCATACAGTGTAGATCACCTCTGGCAAGTGCTGGTTTAAGCATGTTTCCAGCATCCATAGATCCTTCACCTTTTCCTGCACCCATGATGGTGTGCAATTCATCGATAAATAAAATCACTTGGCCTTGCTCTGCTTCCAGATCTTTTAGGACAGCTTTCATTCTCTCTTCGAATTCACCCTTGTATTTTGCGCCTGCAACCAAGGATGCCATGTCGAGTGACAATAGGCGCTTACCTTTAACGCCCTCAGGCACTTCATTGTTAATAATGCGCTGTGCTAAGCCTTCAGCAATGGCTGTTTTACCCACGCCAGGCTCGCCAATAAGAACAGGGTTATTTTTGGTACGGCGCTGTAATACTTGAATCGCACGACGAATTTCCCCGTCACGACCAATGACAGGATCAAGCTTGCCATCAATGGCCATTTGGGTTAAATCAGTTGTGTATTTGTTCAGAGCATCTCGTTGTGTTTCTGCATTTTGTTCGTTCACGTTTTGTCCTCCTCTAAGGGTTTCAATAGCTTTAGCAAGTGCGTCTTTATTAACACCTGCATCTTTTAATAGTTTTGTCGTTGCATCAGACCCTTGAATAATGGCCAACAAGAATAATTCTGTTGACACATAAGTGTCACCCATGTCTGTGGCCAATGTTTGCGTGGCAGTCAGTAGACGTAGTAAATTTTGGGAAATACCTATATCGGTATTAGGATTATTAACAACGGCTAGATTTTGTATTTGTTGATCAACATGATTTTTAAGTTGAACAGTATTTGCTTTAACACTTCCCAATGTATTGCTAACACTTGAGCTGACATCAGACAGCATCGCACTCAGTACATGAAGCCCTTCAATAGAGCTATTATTATGACTAATTGCAATGGATTGAGCGGTGCTGAGATCTTGTTGAAATTGAGAAGTTAGTTTTTCAATATTCATGAGTTTTATTGTTGTTTTATTGTTTAAGTTAGACTCTATCTATGGGATGATTAACGTTTATTCAAGTACCAAAATAAAATATTATGTTAAATTTAGTATTATTCGAGCCAGAGATTCCAAACAATACGGGCAGTTTGATTCGCCTTAGTGCCAACATGGGTGTTCACTTACATCTTATTAAGCCTTTTGGTTTTGAAATTAATGATAAACGCCTTAGACGCGCAGGACTAGATTACAAAGAATTGGCCAAAGTTTATGAATACGAAAATTTTGAAGACTATCTGCAAAAAGCAAAGCCTGAGCGTATTTTTGCGGTGAGTTCAAAGGTAAAAACAAACTATGCTGATGTGAAATACCAAGTGGGTGATTCATTTTTATTTGGCCCAGAAACGCGTGGCCTGCCACAAGAAATCTTGGATCAATATGAGGGTATCACGCTGCCTATGCAGTCAGGTTCAAGAAGTCTGAATTTGTCAAATTGCGTATCGATTGTTGCTTATGAAGCTTGGCGACAGCTAGATTTTGTTGGTAGAAGTTAGGTTATTAGATAAAAAATAATAAAACCAGTATTGGTAATAAACCCTATGACGGGTATGACGATAGGATATTGCCTGACGTTCGGACTGATGACTTTATAAACCGATTTAATACGAATTAGCGCTAAGTGCATTAATGAAAATATTAGCAAGATGATTAGACTGGTTAATTCTGCTAGAGTGACAATTGGTAACCATAATGCCAGAACTAAAATAATCACACTAATTAAGATAGTAGCCTGAATTGGGGTTTGAGTTTTTTGGTTAATGTTGCCCAGTTTTTTTGGCAGCCAACCACGTTGACTCATGCCAAAAACCACTCTTGAAGACATAATAATATTAATCAGAGCGCCGTTAATAATGGCAAACATACCAATGATAGATATGATGCTGGGTGATAATCCAGTTATCTGGTTAAAAATTAGTGCTAGTGGCGCTTTGCTATTAGATAAATCTTGGGAAGAAACGGCAGAAACTGCCACCAAAGCAACTAAGATATAAATGACAGTTGATATGAGTAGTGCTAGGATAATAGCCTTAGGCATGTTTTTTTCAGGATTAACCACTTCTTCTGCTACGTTAACCATATCCTCAAAACCGATAAAGGCATAGAAAGCCAAAAAAGCACCAGAGAATACACCCATCCACACTGCCGTATTAGCGTCTAATAAATTGTCAAAGTAATTCAGGCTGTCAAAATTAACCAAGTAATCTTTTCCGGCCCAAATAATAAGGATCAATCCGATGATTTCTATCAGGGTTAAAAAAGCGGCAACTCGAACAGATTGTTTAATTCCCCAAATTGCCAATAACCCTAATAAAGTCAATAATGGCAAGATAACCCAAAAATCAGGCACATTGAAAAATACTTGAAAATAGCCAACAAAACCCGTGGTGATGGCTGCTGATGAAAGTACGCCAGTGGCTATGATCAATAAGCCGATAACAAGCGACAAATTTTTAATCCCAAAAGCTTTAAACAGATATAGTGCTTCACCAGCACTACTTGGATAGCGAGAAGATAGCTCGCTATAGGTAAAGGCTGTTGTTGAAACGAGTAGGGATGCAACTAAAAAGGAAACAGGTGTAAATAGGCCGGCAAGTGAGGACACCTTACCAATGAGTACGTAAATGCCAGCGCCAAGAATACCACCCAAACCATAGAGTGTTAGTAGGGGTAGATTAAGGACGCGATTAAGTTTCATGGATATCTAGATTAATGACTCAAATTTTCTAATTGATAGGCATTGTTAAAATCTTTAATGCTAACGACATTCTTGCCCGCCAACTGAACTTGTTTTAAGCTTAAAACGCCATCACCTGTTGCAACGTAACAAATTCCTTTGGCTAGCTCAATAACCTCTCCTGCTTTTTTGGTATGAGGGATATCTATAATATCTGCGGATAAAATTCGAAGAACTTTGGCGTCGAATTTGTCACTTTTTGCATGAGTTTGAGCAATAGGGTAAGGATTAAAAGCTCTAATTTGTTGGTTAATTTGTACTGCTGATTTTGACCAATCAATCCAAGCTTCATCTTTAGTGAGTTTTTTGGCATAAGTAATGCCAGCTTCATCCTGAACAGTGGCAGTTAAATTTTCAATATCATCTAAAGCTTGGGTGATGCCACTTGCACCCAATATTGCTAATTTATCATGCAAGGATT
>CAYYGB010000071.1:0-5611 GCA_964471285.1 uncultured Candidatus Thioglobus sp. | reverse complement strand
TTGTTGTTAAAAATCTCTTCTGTTGATAAATTAATCCATTGATGATTTTTTTGAATTTTAAAATTAATTGATGGAATCTTACTACCTGTATTATCTTTTAACATTTTCCTACTCCTGATTATTATTTAATTAGTGCACATTGTAGGTCTAGTTTATAATTAAGTAAAACGAATATTTTCTATCATTACAATCTAAAAAAACGATTATAAAATGCTACCTTCTATTAAAAATCTTCAGTATCTTGTTGCACTTAGGGAAACGCTACATTTTTCTAAAGCATCAAAAAAATGTTTTGTTAGTCAATCAACTTTAAGCGCAGGTATTGCCAAGCTAGAGCAAGATTTACAAATTCCATTAGTTGAAAGAGATAACAAAAAAGTCGTATTTACCTCTATAGGGGAAAAGGTAGTATTACAAGCAATGCTGGTTATATCAGATGCCAAGGGATTGGTAGATATGACAAAGATTGATTTTCTTGAATCGGAAATCATCGTAGGAACCATACCAACTATTTCAGCTTACATCCTGCCGAATTTCTTGAGAAATATAGAGAAAACATTCCCAAAATTAAAAATATCATTTGTGGAAGATACGAGTGATAATTTATTAGAAAAACTTAAGCAAAATAAAATTGATTTTGCAATTTTTGCCTTTCCTTATGATTTACCTGATGGTATTAGTGGATATGAATTATTTAGAGACTCTCTGTGTTTAATCCAACATAAAGATCGAAAAACGAAAAAGATTGATAATGAAGAGTTACTCTTATTGGAGCAAGGCCATTGTTTAAGGTCTCATGTTATGCAGGGATATGCTGTATCAGAAAAACAGATATCAAGCTTTTCTTGTTCTAGTATTTCCACTTTGGTGGCGATGATTAATATGAATTTAGGCGTAAGTTTTTTACCAAAAATCGCGATTGATTTTGGTGTTTTATCACACTACCCAAATGTAGTTGCTGAATCTCATTGTCAAGCATCAAGAGGTATTGGTATTGTTTTTAGAAAGAATAATTATCAAGTGACTAACATTAAAAAAATAGCCAAAAGTTTGTTGGAATAAAAATTCTACTCACAATTCTACTCACTTTATGGTGATATTGCATGAGACGTAGTTTTACCTAAAACCCTTTGGTTGATTGCTCTGTGAGACTTTATGGGAGGTAGTGAAAACTTAAGATGGTGCCCGGGGCCGGAATCGAACCGGCACGCCGATAAAGGCGCAGGATTTTAAGTCCTGTGTGTCTACCAATTTCACCACCCGGGCAGGAACTGTGTAATTACTATAGACACATTAAAAAGATGCAATTATATACTAAGCATTGGTAAAATTCTATTTTTTTGAGGTGGAATCTTATGGGGATTTTTAAGTTAATTATTATAGTTTTAGTCATTTGGCTGGGCATTAGTTTATGGCGTCAATTTAGAAAAACACCTGATAACAATATTCCCCAGCCATCTGCTAGTAAGATGCTTTCTTGTAGTGTCTGCAAGACGCACATTCCTGAAAATGAAGCCATTATTCAGAATGGTGAAGTTTTTTGTTCTAAAAAATGTTTGAGGTAGTTGATGAAATTTTTACTTGATTTTTTTCCGATTGTATTATTCTTTATTGTTTACAAGACGATGGGTTTGTATGCAGCAATCTACGCCATGATTGCTGCTACTGCTGTGCAAATGCTAGTTGCTCGTTATCAAACGGGTAAATTTGAGAATACTCATCTAATTACATTTGGATTGTTGGTTGTTTTGGGTGGTGTGACATTAGCACTAAGAGACCCAGCATTTCTAATGTGGAAAGTTAGTGTGTTATATGTTGTATTTGCTGCAGTACTAATTATTAGCATTTGGGTTGGTAAAAAGCCTTTATTAGAAAGAATGCTAGGCAAAGAACTGGATTTACCAAAAGCAGTTTGGAGGCAAATGAGTTGGATTTGGGGCCTTGGTTTTGTTGGAATTGCCTTGGTTAATGCTTATTATGTCCAACTAGCCTTAAGCGCAAGAGATGCATTATTTGGCTCGACTGATTTAGATCCTAAGATCGAATTAACAGAGCTTGATTGTGTTACAACGACGATGCCGGATTTGTGTAATATCGCTCAACACACAGAAGAATCATGGGTTAACTTTAAATTATTTGGTACCATGGGATTAACCTTTATTTTGATCGTTATCACGGTGATAATGGTTAGCAAGTACACTAAACAAGAACAGTAGGAGAATAGTATGAAACACACACCTTTATATCAAGCACATGTAGATGCACAAGGAAAAATGGTTGATTTTGGCGGCTGGGAAATGCCCCTTAATTATGGCTCTCAAATTGAAGAGCATCATCAGGTTCGATCGGACGCAGGCATGTTCGATGTATCTCACATGACGGTGGTAGATTTTAAAGGCGCACAAGCTAAAGTTTTTGTACAAACGCTTATTGCTAATGATGTGGAAAAATTAAAAACAGAAGGCAAGGCGCTATACAGTTGCATGCTAAATGAAAGTGGCGGTGTGGTTGATGATTTGATCGTTTATTATATAAATGATGAAGACTATCGAATGGTGATTAACGCCGGTACTACAGAAAAAGATATTGCCTGGATTAACTCACAAGCGCAAGGCTTTGATGTGAGCGTTGAACCTAAATTTGATTTAGCTATGATTGCCGTTCAAGGGCCAAATGCACGTGAAAAAGTATTTGCAGCTATGCCTGGTGTTGAAGATGTTGCTGGAGAATTAAAGCCTTTTAATGCAGCTAGCTTAGGCAGCTTATTTATTGCCCGCACTGGCTATACAGGTGAAGATGGATTTGAAATTATGCTGCCTGAAAAATCAGCAGAATTTACTTGGAAGATGCTACTTGAAGGAGGCGTCAAGCCTTGTGGACTTGGTGCACGTGATACTTTACGTTTAGAAGCAGGCATGAGCTTGTATGGCTCTGAAATGAATGAAGAGATATCTCCATTAGAGGCGGCACTCACGTGGACGATAGACTTGTCTAATGAAGACCGTCAGTTTGTTGGCCGTAAAGCTTTGGAGAAATTAAGAGATGATGGTGTTAAAAATACTATTGTAGGCTTAGTATTAGAAGGCAAAGGTGTGATTCGAGATCATCAAAGAGTCGTAACAATTTTGGGTGATGGTGAGGTGACTTCAGGTACATTTTCCCCTACAATGGGCAAAGCTATTGCGTTAGCAAGAGTCCCAATGGGCACAACAGGATCGTGTGAAATTGAGATGCGAAATAAATTAGTTTCGGCTAAAATAGTCAAACCACCATTTGTACGCAATGGTAAAGTATTAGTTTAATTTAAAACCGTTATAGGTAAGGCCTATAAAGAATTTGGAGAACAGCATGAGCGAAGTAAGAGATGATAGACAATACACACAAACACACGAATGGATTCTAGACAATGGTGACGGCACCTATACGATGGGTGTAACTGATCATGCTCAGGCACTATTAGGTGACATGGTATTTGTAGAATTACCAAGCGCAGGCGATGAAGCTTCCCAGGAAGATGAGTTTTGTGTGGTTGAATCTGTAAAGGCAGCCAGTGGCGTTTATGCTCCTGCTGATCTTGAAATTGTTGAAGCTAATGAAGCATTAGATGATGAGCCTGAATTGGTTAACTCAAGTTGTTATGACGATGGTTGGTTGGTTAAATTTAAAGCAGAAAACATCGAAGACTTGATGTCTGCGCAAGACTACACTGAAACACTAGACTAAGTTACATAGTCTTGGTTAATTCACTGGTTGCCTATAAGGGCAAACCTGCGCGTGTGGTTAGTGTTACTACGCATAAATTCGATTTAGAATTTGCAGATGGTTCAACACGTAAAGTTAGAGAAAAAGACTTTCGCTTTATTCATCCAGAATTTACTCAGGTGAATGAATCGTGTGCGCACGCAGATGTGAGCGTGCTTGATGAGTTCCAAGAAGAAATTCTAACGCTACAAGAAATCACCGAATGGCTATTTGACGAATACACCGCTCAAAGCGCTTGGTGTACTTGCCTTTTAGTGGAAGAAGGTTTGTATTTTTATTGGCAAAAAGACAGTGTTTTTGTTCGTCCTACGGCGCAAATTCAGGGAATTCTTGATAAGCGCCAGGCAGAAGAAGAGGCCGTTAAGAACTTGCAACACTGCTTAGATAATCTTGCTAACAATACCTTTGATGAGCAAGATATTCCTTTCTTGAAAGAAGTAGAAAAGGTTGCGTTTAATCAATCCAAACATGCAAAAATTTTAGATCATGTGGGCGTAGAAAATACTGAAGAAGCGGCTTATAAATTTCTTCTAAAAATCAAATATTTCACAGATAGTTTTAATCCTTATCCGGCACGTTTTAGTATTCCAGAAGATGAGGAAATTGATACCAGCTTGCCAGAAATTGAGCGCATTGATTTAACCCACATGTCATCTTATGCAATCGACAATGAAGGCTCTAATGACGCTGATGATGCGATTAGTGTTGATGACGATAAGCTCTGGATTCATATTGCTGATGTATCTACTATTGTTGATTCTGGTTCAGAGCTAGATGAATATGCTCGCGAACGTGGATCTAATTTATATCTGCCAGAGCAAATTATTCATATGCTCCCGACTTCAATTACTAAAGCGCTAGCACTTGGGGAGACAGAAACCTCGCCAGCATTGTCTATTGGGCTTAATATGAGCGAAGGCATTATTAGCAATATTGAGGTAGTGCATAGCACGATCAAAGTGATTAATACAACCTATGAAGCTGTAGATAAAGAATTGGGGGTTAATCCAGATTTTATTAAGATTCAAACTTTTATTGATCAGCATAAAACTTTCCGTGAAAAAAGCGGCTCAATTAGTCTTAATTTGCCGAATGTGGATGTTAGATATATTGATGAACAGGTTGAGATAGCGCCGCAGAAAACCAGTCCTAGTCGAGATTTTGTGGCAGAAGTTATGATTACTGCAGGGCGCACTATTTCTCAGTATGCGCAAGAAAACGATATCGTTATGCCGTATGCTTTACAAGATGAAGGTGAGTTCCCGCAGGAAGTTTTAGATAAAAAAGAAAACTTAAGTACGGCTGAATCATTTAAAGCAATTAAGTTTTTCAAGCGTTCTGCAACCTCTATTAAGCCGTTGCCACATTATGGCCTTGGCTTGGATTCATACTTAAGAATTACCAGCCCCCTAAGGCGCTACTATGATTTACTGGCACACCAGCAATTATCTAATTTTATTGCTGGTAAGCCAACGCTTGATAAAACTCGAGTTAAGGAAATTATCGGTATTAACAATAATGCATTAGCCAGTGTTGGCCGTGTAACACGCTTTAGTAATGATCACTATAAGTGCTTGTTTTTAAAGAGAAACCCTAGCTGGAAAGGCGAAGGTGTTGTGGTTGATATTCGTGGCGATAAAGCCTTATTTATGATTCCGGAAGTTGGGTTAATGACACAAATCAAATTTAAAGAAGATCAAATTCCTAAGCCAGATGATAAGATCATGCTGCAAGTCACACGGGTTGATATGATGGAACGATCAGCTAATTTCAAGACGGCTTAATTTATCCGTAATCTCAATAGCGTTACCTTGAGTATTTGACCAATCTCCTAAAACGTGGCGTGTAA
>CAYYGB010000070.1:0-5629 GCA_964471285.1 uncultured Candidatus Thioglobus sp. | reverse complement strand
TCTAATAGTTGACCCCACTGATGTTAGCGCTTGGATATTATTAGGATCTAAGTCTTTAAGCAGCTCATTAATTTTTGTTTTTAGATTGTTATGTTTTAGAAACATCTCAAACGCATGGGCAGTTGTTGCAAAGCCACCAGGCACTCGAACACCCTTGTTAGATAAGGCACCAATCATCTCACCTAAAGAAGCATTTTTACCACCCACACTTTCCACGTCAGCAATGCCAACTTTATCTAGCCAAACAACGTAATCACTCATATATCCCCCTTGGTTATTGTGACTAAAACAATTAAATATTGAGCCATAAAATTAATTGATTTAGTATGCTTATAATATAGGATGATTTTTTATTTATAGCTTTATTATTACTATAATATTTCATATTATGAAAATAGTTGGTTATATTGTGAAAAAAATACGGATACTATTTGTCAGACTAGATGGCCTTATGTATGATAATCTTCATCTTAATAAAACCATGGTAGTTAGGCCATATTGAAATTAATTGTATGGCTTGCTAGTATGTTAGAAATTTACGCGATATTCTTATAAGGGGTGATATGAAATACCATTTGATTGATAAAGAGTCTATTGACACTGTACTCGATAAAGCCAGACAGTATCGATCTTTACTAGAGCCAGATTTGGCCATTAGTATTTGTATTGATGTTTTTGCAATAGATCCAAATAATCAGCAAGCCCTTGTGGTTTATATTCTGGCACTAACCGATCAACTGGGTTTGAGTAATGTCAAATTATCGCATAAGAAAATTACAGAGACTATCGACAGATTAGATTCTGAATTCCATCGTCATTACTATACAGGTATCTTTTTAGAGAGAAAAGCAAGGGGATTGTTAAAACACTCAATGTCTCACTCTTTCGCTTACAAAGGATTAATGGAGGCAATTGCTAAATATGAAATTGCTGAGAAAATGGCACCCAAGCATTGCTCAGATCCAATTTTGCGTTATAACAGCTGTCTTCGTACAATTGAGAAGGAAGGCTTAAAGCCTAGAAAGGAATTCGATGAACTTTTTTAATAACGCCACTACTAGTAAAAAATGGATGGCCACTGCTGGTTTAGTATGGCTGTTATATCTTGCTTTTCATCTGTTAAGTTTGCTAAACTTTCATTCAGGAAAAGTCGCTTTTAACGATTTTTATCAGTGGTTTGCACAAACCCCTATTTACAGCTTCATGATTGTGCTGCTTATTGCCACTTTGTCATTTCATGTGATTGTTGCAGTCTCCCGTCAGCTTAAAAATAACGTTAGCGCTGGTACTCGATATAAGAAAACTTATCCTAAGGCTATTCCCAGGGTTGTTGCGTGGGGTGGTGCAGGTATCTTATTCGCCTTTATTATTTTTCATTTTATTCAAATGACATTATTAATTGATAAAGCTGATTTATATCAATCAATCGTTTTAATGTTTTCAAATCCACTAATGTGGTTAATTTATGGTCTAGGTTTATTTGCCCTAGCTGCACACTTGCATCACGGATTGACCAATGTATTACAAACATTTGGCTTATCATCCAAGCATCATCACGGCGTTGCAATTGCTATTGTTTTGGTTGTGATTGGTAGTTTTATTAGTATTCCAGTGAGCGTTATATTATGAGTAGTATTCATGCAAAAGATCCAACCGGCCCTTTAGAAAATCGTTGGGAAAAACATTTATTTAATTTATCGTTAATTGCACCTCAAAACCGCAAAAAACATAAAGTTATTGTTATTGGTACAGGCCTTGCTGGCGCTTCTTTGTGCGCAACATTGGGCGAAGCGGGTTATCAAGTTAGCTCTTTTTGTTTTCAAGATTCACCTCGTAGAGCGCACTCTATTGCCGCACAAGGTGGCATCAATTCAACTAAAAACTATCAAAATGATGGCGATAGTGTTTGGCGTTTATTTTACGACACTATTAAAGGTGGCGATTTTAGAGCACGCGAATCCAATGTTTATAGATTAGCGCAACTTAGTGGCAATATTATTGATCAAGCAGTCGCACAAGGGGTGCCTTTTGCCAGAGAATACAGTGGTTATTTAGCCAATCGTTCATTTGGAGGTACGCAAGTTTCACGTACTTTTTATGCACGTGGCCAAACGGGCCAACAACTTCTACTTGGTGCTTATCAGGCACATAGTCGTCAACTAGAAAACGATAATGTTACGCACCAGTCTAGATCAGAAATGCTAGAGCTAATTATGGTTGATGATCAAGCACGTGGCGTTGTGGTTAGGGATTTAGTGAGTGGAGAAATTTCTGCACATACAGCAGATTGTGTTGTGTTGTGTACAGGTGGCTATAGCAATGTTTTTTATCTATCCACTAATGCCAAGGGTTGTAATACGTCAGCAACATGGCGCGCTTACAAGCAAGGTGCGTACTTTGCTAATCCAAGTTTTACTCAAATTCATCCAACATGCGTGCCACCAACGGTTGAAAATCAATCCAAACTAACCTTAATGAGTGAATCTTTGCGTAACGATGGACGCATTTGGGCACCTAAAAATAGTGCTGATTGTGCAAAAAATCCAGCTGATATTAAAGAAGAGGATAGAGATTATTTCTTAGAGCGAATGTACCCAGCATTTGCTAATCTAGCACCTAGAGATGTAGCATCTCGCGCCGTTAAACTTATTTGTGATAAAGGTCTTGGTGTTGGTAGCAAAATCCATGGCAAGCGTCTAGGTGTTTATCTAGATTTCAGCGCCATTATTGAAAAATTAGGCTTAGAGGCTGTAGCAGAAAAATATGGTAATTTATTTGATATGTATTCAAGTATTACGGGTGAAGACCCTTACCAAACGCCTATGAAAATTTACCCTGCACCGCACTACACTATGGGTGGATTGTGGGTGGATTACAATTTGATGACAACTGTAGAAGGCTTGTTTGCAGGCGGAGAAGCTAACTTCTCTGATCATGGTGCAAACCGATTAGGTGCTTCTGCATTAATGCAGGGATTGGCAGACGGTTATTTTATTTTGCCAAAAACAGTCGCTAATTATTTAGCTCACAACACATTAGCGGAAGTTGATGATACTCACCCTCAAGTTGTTCAAAGTCTAAAAGCAGTTAAGGAGCGCATTCAGAAACTCATGAAGGCGCCACAACCAAAACATTCACCAGAGTATTTTCATCAGAAGCTAGGTGGAATATTATGGGAAGCTTGCGGCATGTCTCGCGAAGCAGATAGATTAAAGCAAGCCATTGTTGAAATTGCAGAATTAGAAACACAATTCTGGCAAAACATTAAGGTTACAGGTATTGATAATGATTTAAACCAGACTTTAGAGCGCGCTGGTAGAGTGGTTGACTTTATCGAACTAGGTAAGCTTATGTGTCAAGATGCGTTAATGCGTGAAGAATCTTGTGGCGCTCATGCCAGAATAGAGTATTTAACTAAAGGTGGGGAAGCTAAGAGAGATGATGAAGAATTCTCATTTGTGGGCGCATGGGAGTTTATGTCTGAACAACCTAAACTGCATAAAGAGCACCTTAATTATGAGTTTATTGAACCCACTGTGAGGAACTACAAATGAATTTTACCCTACATATTTGGCGACAAAAAAACATCAATATTGCAGGAGATTTTGTCACCTATAAAATTGATGATATCGATGAAGATACCTCTTTTTTAGAAATGTTGGATCAGCTAAATGAGCAGCTGATCGCCAATGATGAAGATTGTATTGTCTTCGATTATGATTGTCGTGAAGGTATTTGTGGCGCTTGTTCATTAGTTATTAATGGCTACCCACATGGTGATAAAAAAGCAACCACGACTTGCCAGCTATATATGCGTGACTACAAGCATCAAACTGAATTGTGGGTTGAGCCTTTTCGTGCTAAATCATTTCCAGTGATTAAAGACCTAACGGTTGACCGATCTTCATTTGATAACATAATTCAATCAGGTGGCTATATCTCTGTACATACAGGCGCTGCTCCAGATGCTAACGCTGTGTTGGTAGATAAGCCTAGCGCAGATGAAGCTTTTAATTCGGCTACTTGTATTGGTTGTGGCGCTTGCGTTGCAGTTTGTCCAAATGCATCAGCAACACTCTATGTTGCGGCTAAAATTACACACTTATCTTTATTGCCACAAGGCAAAATTGAAGAGAAGGCACGAGCACAAAAAATGCTTAATCAAATGCAAAGTGAAGGTTTTGGTAGTTGTTCAAATCATCGACATTGTGAGCGCGTATGCCCTAAGGGAATTACGGTTTCTAATATTTCTAAGATGAACCAGGTTCTTGCTTGGTCGTAAAGACTATTCAAGCTTACTTTTTAATAAAATAAAATATAATAAAAATTATGATGACTAAAGAAGAATTACATCAAAAAGCTCTTGACTATCACCAAGGCGACCGCCCTGGAAAGTTGTTTGTTACATCACACAAAGAATTAGCCACTAAAGAGGATCTTAGTTTGGCGTATTCACCAGGCGTTGCTGCACCTGTTCTTGAGATTTTTAAAAATCCTGAACTGGTTAACAACTATACAATTAAAAATAATTTAGTTGCTGTCATCACCGATGGCTCTGCAGTTTTAGGATTGGGTAACGTCGGTCCATTGGCTTCTAAGCCAGTGATGGAAGGTAAGGCAGTATTGTTTAAACATTTTGCTGATGTTGATGTGTTTGATATTGAAGTGGATACGCAAGATGTAGAAGAGTTTATTCAAACAGTTAAGAATATTGCACCAACTTTTGGTGGCATTAACTTGGAAGATATTTCTGCACCACGTTGTTTTGAAATCGAAAAGCGCTTAATAGAAGAGCTAGATATCCCCGTTTTTCATGATGATCAACACGGCACAGCAATTATCATTGCAGCAGGACTTTTGAATTCAATTGAAATTCAGGGTAAGTCTATAAAAACAGCAAAACTAGTTTGTCTAGGTGCAGGATCAGCAGGTATTGCCACTCTAAATCTTTTGTGTGAACTGGGTTTGAAAAAAGAAAACATTCTACTGGTTGATCGAGAAGGTGTTATTTCAACAGATTTAGAAAATGTTAGCAAGGTTAAGGCGCAGTATGCAGTAAAAACCGACAAAAAGACACTAGCAGATGCCATGCAAGATGCAGATATTTTTATTGGTGTGGCTGCGGCTAATTTAGTTTCCAAAGAGATGGTTAAGTCAATGGCAGACAAGCCAATTGTATTTGCTTTATCAAATCCTGATCCTGAAATTTCACCAACTGATGCAAACGCTGTGCGTGATGATTTAATCATGGCAACAGGACGTAGTGATTTTCCAAACCAAGTTAATAATGTATTGTGCTTTCCTTTTATTTTCAGAGGGGCGCTGGATGCTAAAGCGAGTGAAATCAATATCGAAATGAAAATTGCTGCTGTACATGCATTGAAAGAATTGGCGAAACTAGAAGTGCCTAAAGATGTTTTAACTGCCTACAATATTGACTCTCTAAGTTTTGGAAAAGACTATATTATCCCTACACCATTTGATAAAAGACTAATTGATATCATGCCAAAAGCCGTTTATGATGCCGCTATTGCCAGTGGCGTTTCTAGAATTTAGAAAAAACACGTAAAAACTTCAAATTAGCTATTGCAAAGGCTTGGCGCCTATGGGATAATTCTGGATTGTTTGG
>CAYYGB010000069.1:0-5721 GCA_964471285.1 uncultured Candidatus Thioglobus sp. | reverse complement strand
TGAAGCTTGCTCAGAATTTTTTAATACTTTAAAAGAAGAAAGTGCACTCAGCATGATATTAAGCGCCGCCGTTCCTGGTGGATCAAGTATTTCCATAACATCCTTTTTGTTAATTGGAACTAAAGGTGTTTCTGATTGTGCAAAAGCAAAGTTCATTTGCAGGATAGATAATATAATAAGGGCTATTTTTAACATTGTATTTTTAAAGAGAAGAAATTTCGTTTTTATTTTACCTTTTTCACTCATGTCTATTAAAGAAAAACTCGACAATCTAACACAAAATTCTGGCGTTTATCAAATGCTAGATAAACAAGGCCTGGTGATCTATATCGGTAAGGCTAAAAACCTTAAAAATCGGGTTTCTAGCTATTTTGTTAAGCAGCATGAAAGTGGAAAGACTAGAGCGCTTGTTGCTAATATTGATACTTTTGAGGTGATAGTAACCCAAACTGAAACACAGGCGTTACTGCTCGAAGCAGAGCTTATTAAACAGCACATGCCGAGATACAATATCTTGCTAAAAGATTCAAAGAGCTATCCTTATATTGCTATTAGCAATGACAAACATCCTAGAGTAAGTTTTTTTAGAGGTACCAAGCAAGAAAAACACCAGTATTTTGGGCCGTATCCTTCGGCTCATGTGGTGCGAGATTCTTTAAACCTATTAAAGAAAATATTCAAGGTTAGACAATGCACTAACGCCACTTATCGATCTAGATCAAGAGCTTGTTTGGAGTATCAAATTGGCTTGTGTAGTGCACCTTGTGTCGGACATATTAATGATGATGATTATGAGCAAGATGTCAAGATGATGTCATTATTTCTAGGGGGAAAGGGTAAGCAAACGTTAGAAAAAATTTCGCAAAAAATGCAAACGGCATCGATTAATCAAGAATTTGAGCTCGCAGCTCGCCTGCGCGACCAGCTTATTGATTTGAGAAAAATCCAAGAGCAGCATTCTTCTAGTTCTACGGCTGATATGGATGTGATTTCTGCTTTTCAGCAAGATGGCGTTAATGCTATTGAGGTGTTGTTTATTCGTTCAGGTAAGCAAGTAGGGCAGGAGTTTATTCTGCCCAAAAATTCAAATCACCAATCAGTTGAAGTGGTTTTATGTGCTTTTTTACCTTTGTATTATGTAGGTAAAGACACGCCAAAACAATTGCTCGTTAGCCACAAACTATTAGATAAGAAGATAATTTCAACCGCACTTAATACGCATATTATTGACACACCAAGTAAAGATAAAAAGCATTATTTATCAATTGCCAATTTGACGGTTAAAGAAAATCTTAATCAGAACTTATTGGCCAGATTTAGAAAAAAATCAACTTTAGTTCACTTGCAAAGTGTTTTAAATTTAAAAAAATTACCCGAATATATGGAGTGTTTTGATATTAGCCATATGATGGGCGAAGCAACCACGGCGTCATGTGTTGTATTTGAAAAAGGTGTGCCAAAGGTAAGTAAATATCGTCAATTTGATATTAAAAATATTACCCCAGGTGATGATTACGCAGCAATGAACCAAGTGGTTTATAGACGTTATTCTAAATTGTTAAAAGACAATCAGCCTTTGCCAGACTTGGTGTTTATTGATGGTGGCCTAGGCCAGCTTAATCAAGCAATTATGGTGATGGATTCTATCGGCATTGACGAGATTCAGCTAGTGGGTGTCGCTAAGGGTGAAAACCGTAAAGCAGGTTTGGAAACCCTAATCACGGTTGATAATGGCCAGGTAAATAAGATTAATCTAGCACCTCAAGACCCCGCTCTCATGTTGGTTAATCACATTCGAGATGAATCACACCGTTTTGCGATTAAAAATCATCGCCTCAAGCGCTCTAAAAATCGCACTACTTCACCCTTAGAATCTATTAAAGGGGTTGGTAAGCTTAGACGCTCTGCATTGCTTAATTATTTTGGCGGGCTTGAGGAAATAAAACAAGCCTCGGTTGATGAAATTCAGAAAGTCAATGGAATTAACTTAGCATTAGCGACTAAAATAGTTGAAACACTTAATTCATCTAGGTAGATCTCATGTTTCTAATTCGTCTTTTAATTATTGCTTTTGTTATTGGTTACTGTGTGTGGTTCGTTAGCAATAAAGTCTTGGGAAAAAACCTAAAAATAGCGCGTGTGATCGCTGCAACTCTTGTTGTAACCACTGTGATTTATTTATTATTAGGTAGCTTGTCTTACGTATTAGAAAGCTAGTGCTTACTAGGTGTTATTGCCACTTAAGTGCAAGCCAATAACACCAATCATAATCAAAAGAATACTGAAAAATTTTAGTAAATTAGAAGACTCTTCAAAATACATAATACCAATAACAGTAATCAACACTGTGCCCAGCCCTGCCCAAATGGCGTAAGCAATGCCCATCTCAAATTTTTTTAAGGCAAAGGTTAGGGCTACAAAAGATAAGGTGTAGCAAACAAAGATCAACACTGAAGGTAGTAGCTTACTAAAGCCATCTGAGAACTTCATGGCAGTCGTGCCGGCAACCTCTAAAGCGATGGCTAATATTAAAAATATCCAGGCTTGTATCATGATTTATTTCTTAGAAATAAGTAGGGTGTTTAAGTGGGCAGTGCGATTAATAATCTTATCAGTAACATTCACTAAAATTGACAAATTCGATGCTTCCCAAACTGGCATGTCACGCATATGATCGCCCATATAATCAAATCCTTTATGGCCAAATCTTTCAATAAGCTTATCTGCCTTATTGTGCGAAGATAAGTTGAAATCAGCATTGCTTGCCATAACATCATCAAACAAGCCAATATGCTTAGCAACAGCAAATGCATAATCTTTGTGAGAGGCGGTCGCAAGAACGATGGTTGAGCCTTGTTTCTTACGCTCATTAATATAATCAATAGTGTCTTGAATATAAGGCAAAGTAGAAACGTCCATTGTAAAACGTCTTACCAGCTGATCTTTTAAATAGCCCTTGCCTTGAAAAAACCAAAATGGATACAATAAAATTAGCCAAGGCTGCTGTTTAAGAACACCTTTGGAAGATTCAAAAAGTAAGTCAGTATTGATTAGAGTGTGATCTAAATCAACAATAAGCGGTACATCTTTACTCATTCAAGCTCTCCCCATTTTTCAAAATAACGGGCTAGATCAGCTTCTAATCTGGCTAAACGAATTAGTGCATCTTGTGATTCATCTGTTTGAAAAAATTCTGGATCTGAAAGTTGCATTTGAATCTCACCAATTTCTATTTCGGCTTTTTCAATTTTTCCAGGTAATTTTTTAAGCTCTTGCTGCTGCTTATAAGTGAGTTTTTTGTCATTAGTGTCAACTACTTTTTCAGAAGTTGGTTTTGGCTTAGGACTGGACTTTGTTTTTTGCGCTTCTACCTTATCTTGTTTTTGGCTAAGATAATCATCATAGCCACCTGCATATTGGTTAATAACACCATCACCATCTAGAACAACTGTTGAGCCAACTACGTTGTTTAAAAAAGTTCTATCATGAGAGATTAAAATTAAAGTGCCGTTGTAATCAACCAACATCTCTTCCAAGAGCTCTAAAGTTTCCACATCCAAATCGTTTGTAGGCTCATCGAGTACTAGTAGATTAGCGGGCTGAGACAAAATTTTGGCAAGCATGAGTCGATTTTTTTCACCACCAGAAAACATTCTAATAGGCGCCATTGCTTGTTTTCCAGTGAACAAAAATTGACGTAAATAGCCAATAATATGCTTACTTTTTCCGCCAATATCAATATGCTCACGACCGCCAGAGACAAAGTCCATAGCTTTCATATTTGGATCAAGGTTGTCTCGCATTTGGTCAAAATAGGCGAGTTGAATAGTTTTAGAGCGACGTATTGTGCCTTTAGTTGGCTGAAGTTCATCAAGTAGTAATTTGATAAATGTCGACTTACCACTACCGTTACCACCAATAATGCCAATTTTTTCACCTTTGAGAACCAGCATTGAGAAGTCTTTAACCAGCTCTAAGCCAGATATATCATAAGAGATTTTTTTCACCTCAAATACAACCTTAGAGGCTCTATTTTCATCTTCTAAAGCATGAATTTTGACATTACCTTTCTTGGCGCGACGATCAGTAAAAGATTTTCGCATAGACTCTAAAGACCGTACTCGACCTTCATTTCTGGTGCGACGTGCTTTAATACCTTGTCTGATCCAAACTTCTTCTTGAGCCATTTTTTTGTCAAAACGGGCATTCGCAATTTCTTCTGCATGAAGCTGTTCATCTTTACGCTTCACATAAGCTCTATAGCCACATTCAAAGACACTTAAATGTCCACGGTCTAGGTCAAACACTTTATTAACAATGCCGGCAATGAACGAGCGATCATGACTAATAATTACCAAAGTTCCGTGGTACTCCTTAAGCATGCGCTCCAAATCCAAGATGGCAGTTATGTCCATATGGTTCGTTGGCTCATCTAATAACAACACATCTGGCTCTTGAATCAACGCGCGCGCCAACATCACTCGACGCCTCCAGCCACCTGATAAAGTTGACAATGAAGTTTGTGCATTTAAAGAGAATCGATTTAGAATGGTTTCAATTTTGTGAAGATACTGCCAGCCATCAAGCTGGTCTATTTTTTCTTGAAGTTCACTGGCTTTATCCAACTCACCCAAATTAATTAAATGTTGATATTTGGCAATCGTATCGCCAACTTCACCTAGGCCTTCAGATACAATGTTGAAAAGAGTTTTATCGTTATCTTCAGGTGGTGTTTGCTCTAAATAGCTTATTTTTATGCCATTTTTAATTTTAAGCTTGCCATCATCTGGCTCAATAGTGCTAGCCAAGATACGCATAAAGGTAGATTTTCCTTCACCATTTCGACCAATTAGTGCGATTTTGTCACCCTTAAGAATCGTTGAACTTACCCCGTTAAGAATGGGTTTGTCTGAAAAACTTAAAGAAATATTGTCAAGTGTAATTAATGGCATGGGTGTTCTTTTATATTCCTCGGGAAGTGTAAAATCTAGGTTTTATCGTTCATGAATAGCGTATGCGAAATTTTACCCAAACAACAGCTCTATTTAAAAGAGTTAGCCTATGTATTATGTTGTTGGCATTTCAGCCTGTTTACGCTGAAAGTATCGAGGCAAATAGCCTTACCAATGAGGTGCATCAGCAAAGGTATCGTAGTTTAGTTGATGAGATCCGCTGTCCAGTTTGCCAGGGGCAAAGTATTGGTGGCTCGAATGCTGGTCTTGCGAAAGACTTGCGTGAAAAAGTACGCGAACTGATTGTTGATAATCAAACAGATGACAATATTCGAAAATATATGACAGATCGCTATGGTGATTTTGTGGTGTTTAAGCCACCGATGAATAAAAATACTTACCTTTTATGGTATGCACCATTTGTATTTTTAGCACTTGGACTATTTTTCTTTATTCGAACTCTGGGTAAAAAGCCTTCTGAAGATATTGAAGTGATTGACACACAAAAAGCTAAGGATTTATTAAAGTGAGCCAACATGAGTTAATTGTTACGACCAATGGTCGTGGCGCTATTGATATTACTGCCCAGATAAATGAGCTCATTAAAGCCACTAAAGCTCAGTTGTGCCATGTATTTGTTGCCCATACATCTGCATCGCTAATGATCACTGGCAACGAAGATGATAATTTGTTGCTAGATGTGGAAGATTATTTTCAACAAAATATTCCTGATGCTAGTCCAGATTATCGTCATTGTGGTGAAGGTGAT
>CAYYGB010000068.1:0-5738 GCA_964471285.1 uncultured Candidatus Thioglobus sp. | reverse complement strand
TTGTATGGGCCCAACTCATGAAGAGGTAATCACTAATTTAGCGGCTCAATACATTCGTAGCTACAAGCAATTACCAATGAGTTTTTACCAAGTTCAAACGAAGTTCAGGGATGAAATTCGTCCTCGATTTGGTGTTATGCGTTCGCGTGAATTTATTATGAAAGACGCTTATTCTTTTCATTTAGATCAAGAGTCATTGCAGAAGACTTATGATGCAATGCATCAAACTTATTGTAATATTTTTGATCGCTTAGGTTTGGATTATCGTTCAGTATTGGCAGATTCAGGATCTATTGGCGGCGATGCATCTCATGAATTTCATGTGCTGGCAGAAAGTGGCGAAGATGCTATTTGTTTTTCAGATGAGTCTGACTATGCTGCTAATATTGAAAAAGTAGCTTTTTCTAAGCAAACAAATGCTTGTTCGCCTAAAGCTCAAGAGGCTGAAGTCTTAACTAAGAAAAAAACTAGTATTGATGAAGTAGCTGATTTTTTATCTGTTGAAAAATCAATCTGTATTAAAACTTTAATTATAAAAGTAGCAGGTGGATTTAAAGCATTAGCACTTCGAGGTGATCACGAGCTTAATGAAATTAAAGCACAGAATTTATTGGGCGAGTTTGAATTAGCTTCTGATGAAGAGATTAAATCGTTAGGCCTGAAGAAAGGTTTCATCGGCGTTAAAGGTCTAGATATTGAGCTTATAGTTGATTATTCAGCTAGCGCTTTATGTGATTTTGTTTGTGGTGCTAACGAGTGGGATAAGCATCTCACAGGTGCAAATTGGAAAGGTATTGAATTCGTTGAGGCAGATTTACGTAACGCTACTGAAGGAGATGAATCTCCAGATGGCCAAGGAAAATTAGTGATTAAGCGCGGCATTGAAGTCGGGCATATTTTTCAGTTGGGTGACAAATACTCTAAAGCCATGAAAGCTAATGTGATTGGTGAATCAGGCAAAGCTGTTACCATTACCATGGGTTGTTATGGTATTGGCGTTACTCGTGTTATTGCAGCCTCTATTGAGCAAAACTACGATGATCGAGGCATTATCTTCCCTGAGGCAATTGCACCCTTCCAAGTTGTTATTGTGCCAATTAATTACAATAAATCTACTCGAGTTAAGGATTTAGCTGATAACTTATATCAGCAATGCTTAAAGGCGGGAATTGAGGTTTTATTGGATGATCGAAAAGAGCGAGCGGGTATTATGTTTGCAGACTCTGAGTTGCTAGGCATTCCTCATCGAATTGTTCTTAGTGATACACATGCTGATAATGGTATGGTTGAATATAAGGCAAGAAATAATGCGGATAAGCTTGAAGTTAACTATGACGAATCTTTGAGCTTTATCCAATCTCAACTAAACTAGATTTTTAAGGAAGAATTATGATTTGGTGGCAATATATTATTCCCCAGCATGCGCTGTCAAAGCTTATGTTTCGTTTCGCACGACTTGAAAATGTTTGGCTCAAAAATAAATTTACACATTGGTTTGTTAAATCCTATCAGGTAAATCTATCGGAAGCAGTTCGAGAAAAAGTAGAAGATTATAAACACTTTAATGATTTTTTTACTCGCGCCTTAAAGCCAGAGGCACGTAAAATTGGCTCTGCTAATATCGTATGCCCTGTTGATGGTGCTGTATCGCAATCTGGTGAGATTAGTCACGCAACTATTTTTCAAGCAAAAAATCATTATTACACCGTTTCAGCCTTACTTGGTGGAGACTATAGGGCGGATCAATTTGAGTCAGGTTGTTTTTCTACAATCTACCTATCACCTAAAGACTATCACCGTATTCACATGCCTTTTGATGGTAAGTTAGTATCTATGGATTATATTCCTGGTGATTTATTCTCGGTAAATAAGGCCACTGCTGAAGGTGTTGATAATCTTTTTGCAAGAAATGAACGGGTTGTGTGCTATTTCCAGACTCAGTTCGGCTTATGTGCTTTTGTACTGGTAGGTGCTATCTTTGTGGGCTCTATGCAGACAGTTTGGGAAGGTCAAATTAATCCACCTTATCAGAAAAAAGTGCAGAATTTTGACTATACAAATCAAAATATTGAGCTTAAAAAAGGTGAGGAAATGGGGCGTTTTAATATGGGCTCAACCATTGTTATGTTGATGCCAAATCAAGAGAATAAGTTAAATTTGAGTGCTGGACAAATAGTTCGAATGGGTGAGTCTTTAATCTAATTTGGTAAGCTTAACTAGTTTTATGGTCTTGTCAGAAATTTGCAAGATCTCTACTAATATTTTCCCAATTTTTAGACTAACGTCTCTCTCTGGAATGGCTTGTAATTCTTCTAAAATAAGTCCATTTAAAGTTTTAGCTTTTGAGGTTGGTAGCTTGGCGATAAGTAGTGCATTCAACTCTCGTACACTGATTCTAGGATCAACCAAATAACTCCCGTCTTCTTGTAGGCTAACTTCATCAAAGCGTTCATTTTGATTTGAGGTGAATTGGCCAACAATTTCCTCTAAGATATCCTCGAGTACAATTAAACCTCGAACCTCTCCATATTCATCGACAATAAGACCTAAGCGTCTTTTTTGTGTTTGAAAATGCTCAAGTTGATGCGCAAGAGAAGTGCCTTCAGGCACAAAATATGGAGCTCGAACTAGCGACAAAACATTGTCTATGTTAAATTCTCCCTTAGCATAGAGATTTACAACATCTCTCATGTGTAAAACACCAGTAATGTTGTCACTAGAATTATCGTAAGTAAGTAGGCGTGTATGCTGAATACGCTCAAGTTGCTTTAGAATTTCATCAGGCTTGTTAATATCCACACTAATTAACTCATGTCTAGGAATCATAATATCTTCAACTTTAACTTTCTCTAGGTCGATAATATTAAGTAACATTTTTTGATAATTCGAAGCGATGATGGGTTTGGCGTCACTTACTACCATGCGTAATTCTTCAGAGCTAATGTTGTTATTTTGTTGATCAGTGTGGATACCAAAAAGCCTTAAGATAAGCTTTGAAAGTTGTGCAATCGTCCAAACAAAAGGCTTGAATAGCTTAATCAAAAATTTGATTATTATAGAAGCAGGGAGGGCGATTTTCTCAGGATTTTTGGCGGCAAAAGTTTTGGGCGTGGTTTCTGCAAATACCAAAATTACAAAAGTAAGTGCTAATGATGCCAGGACAATGGAATCCTCTCCCCAGAGCTTAATCGCCAAAATAGTTGCAATACTAGAAGCAAAAATATTAACAAAGTTGTTGCCGAGTAGGATAGTACCAATTAAATGATCTGTATCCTGTAACAAAAGCTCAGTTCTTTTTGCATTTTTATTAGTCAGGCTTAAAGCTTTCAGGCGATAGCGATTAATTGCCATCATTGAAGTTTCAGCAGATGAGAAGAAAGCAGAGGCTAGTATCAAGCCAAATAACAAGATACTAAGCCAGAAAGTCGAAAGTGATTCCAATCAGTTGTGGCGTATTAAATAAATTAAAGCTTAGTTTAATTCAAATGTTTAAAAGCATCAAGTCCTGTATAAATTGCTTTAGCACCCAGTTCTTCTTCAATACGTAATAAGCGATTGTATTTTGCTAATCGGTCTGAGCGTGATAAAGAGCCCGTTTTAATTTGGCCACAACCAGTTGCTACTGCTAAATCAGCAATGGTTGTATCTTCAGTTTCACCAGATCGATGCGACATAACTGCTGTATATCCAGCTTTAGCAGCCATCTTCATTGCAGCGAAAGTTTCAGTAAGTGTACCAATTTGATTAACTTTGATTAAGATTGAATTGGCAATATTGTTATCAATACCTTGTTTTAAAATTTTGCTATTGGTAACAAAAAGATCGTCACCCACTAGTTGCACTTTATCACCAACTTTTTTGGTGAGTAAATCCCAGCCTTCCCAATCATTTTCATCCATACCATCTTCGATTGAAATAATAGGATAGTTTTCAACCCAGTTGGCTAGGTAGTCAACAAACTCTTGAGAGTTTAGTGATTTATTTTCAGAAACTAAATTGTACGTACCATTTTCATAAAATTCAGAACTCGCTGCATCAATACCAATAAAGATATCCTTACCAGCAACATAACCTGCATTATTGATCGCCTCTAAGATAACCTTAAGTGCGTCTTCGTTGGAAGCAAGATCCGGCGCAAAACCACCTTCGTCACCAACAGCAGTGTTCATACCTTGGGCTTCTAAAACAGATTTTAGGTGATGAAATACTTCAGCGCCATAGCGTAGCGCTTCTTTAAAACTTGGCGCTCCAGCAGGAATAATCATGAACTCTTGAATATCAACACTATTATTAGCATGCTCGCCGCCGTTAATAATATTCATCATAGGCACAGGAAGTTTGTAATCATCACCTTGATCAAGAGAGTCATACAATGGCTTATGCTGTCTGTTTGCATTGGCATGAGCTGATGCTAAAGATACCGCTAAAATTGAATTTGCGCCAAGTCGTGATTTTGTCTCAGTGCCATCTAAATCAATCATAGCCTGGTCAATCTTTCCAAGGTCTTCAATGCCAAAACCAATTAGAGTTTCATTAATTTCAGTGTTGACAAATTCTACCGCCTTTAAAACGCCTTTACCTAAGTAACGAGATTTATCACCATCGCGTAATTCTAAAGCTTCTCGCTGACCCGTTGATGCGCCAGACGGCACCATAGCGCTACCGATAGTGCCGTCATCAAGGATAACATCTGCTTCAATAGTTGGGTTACCTCTAGAGTCTAAGATTTCTCTTGCTTTAATTTTCTTAATTTTCACGATGATTCCTATTGTTTTTTATTCGAAGAATGATTTCATTTTACCAAAAAATGAGTCTGACTCAGGATGATGTTTCTTACCACAGGTCTCTGAAAATTCTTTTAACAATTCTTTTTGTTTTTTACTTAAGTTAACGGGCGTTTCAATTTTAACTTGACAAATTAAATCACCAGTTCCACCATGACGAATGGCAGTAATACCTTTGCCTCTTAGTCTAAATTGTTTGCCAGTTTGAGTGCCTGCTGGAATTTTAATTTTTAATTTTCCACCCAGTGTTGGCACTTCAATTGAGCCGCCTAATGCGACTGAGGTAAAGTCAATAGGTACTTCGCAATACAAGTCGTTACCTTCGCGTTGAAAGATTTCATGTGCTCTGACATGTACTTCTACGTATAAATCACCACTTTGTCCGCCGCGAACACCGGCTTCACCTTCGCCAGTAAGGCGAATGCGGTTACCTGTGTCAACCCCAGCAGGGATTTTGACTGAGAGGGTCTTTTGCTTGCGCACAACACCCTGACCGCGACATGATCCACAAGGAGATTCAATTTTTTGACCTGTGCCAGAACAAGTTGGGCAAGGACGCTGAACCGCAAAAAATCCTTGCTGCATTTGCACTTGGCCTGCACCACCACACGAAGCACAAGTTTTAACGCTGGTACCTGGTTTGGCGCCTGTTCCAGAACAAGGCTCACAAGTTTCATTTTTAGGAATTCGAATTTTGACCGTTGTCCCTTCAGCTGCTTCTTTGAGATCAATCTCTAAATCGTAGCGTAAATCAGAGCCACGGTTGTCAGCCTGTTGGTGGCCACCGCCACCAAAAATATCACCAAAAATATCACCAAATCCACCGCCACCAAAAGGGCTTTGTTGGCCACCACCTGCATTACCATCAACACCTGCATGGCCAAATTGGTCATAGGCTTGACGTTTTTGTTCGTCAGATAAAACTTCGTACGCTTCTGCTATTTTTTTAAATTT
>CAYYGB010000067.1:0-5801 GCA_964471285.1 uncultured Candidatus Thioglobus sp. | reverse complement strand
CTGTAATTAGCACGCCAATACCACGATCTCTGAGATGATAAATAATACTTTGTATGTCTTTAACTGAAATAGGATCAACGCCTGCAAAAGGCTCATCAAGTAGCACAAATTTTGGATCAAGTGCTAAAGTGCGTGCAATTTCTACTCTTCTTCTTTCGCCACCTGAAAGACTTATACCTTCAAGATGGCGAATATGTTCAATGTTAAATTCTTTTAATAATTCTTCCAATCGGTGCTCTCGTTGTACTTCATCTAGCTTGGTATTATTCTCTAACAACGCCATAATGTTATCTTCAGCAGAGAGTTTCCTAAAAATTGAAGGCTCTTGTGGAAGATAGCCAACCCCCATTTGAGCTCGTTTATGCATAGGTGTTTCACTAATATCCAGCTCATTAATAAAGACGCTGCCCTCGTCTTGCTTGACAAGTCCGCAAGCAATATAGAAGCAGGTAGTTTTACCGGCGCCATTAGGGCCGATTAAGCCAACAATCTCACCAGTTTGAACAAAAAATGACACATCTTTTACAATGGCGCGGCCACTATAAGATTTGTAAATTTGTTTAATTTCTAAAATTTCTGGCATAATTTTATTGGCTCAATTTATACTACTTGTGTATTTTATTGTTTACTGATAAAATTTAATTTTACACACATTGAATTGAGGGATTTTATGTTTAATAGCAACGAAAAAGAAACAGAAAAAAAGAGACCAGAGGCCGCAATACCTTCTAGGACAATTCATCATACAACAACTAACAATACATTGATTTCTGAAAAATGTGTTGTTACTGGTGAAGTTACTGGTGATAACGATATGGATGTGCTGGGTAAGATTGAGGGCACTATTCTATTGAAAAAAAATTCTGTTAGAGTTGAGACTACTGCAGAAATAAATGCAGATATCTTTGTTAATAAAATTAAAATTTATGGCAAAGTTGTTGGTAATATTGAAGCAGGTGAGCGCATTGTCATTCCAAGTGGTGGTTCCGTTATCGGCGATATGACTGCTCCTTCTATTGTATTGGAAGATGGCTCTTATTTCAAAGGTAAAATTACAATGACTGATAAGCCAGTGATCGATCTTAAAAATTCAAAAAATTCTGACAAAAAACCTGAAGCATCGCAAGATACAATTAAAGCGACTTCATAGTTTTTAACTTTCAAAATAAAAGGACAAAAATCATGACAAAAATTATAAAACTAACTCTAATCGCTTCTATAGCTGTATTTTTAAGTGCTTGTTGGCATGGGACGGAAGAAGTCGTTAAAACTGAAGATGCTGCTCTTTCAGCTGCATTAGTCGAAACAGACATGATGCCGAGCCGCTCTAAGTAATTAGTTCTTAAAATTTGGGGAAGGTCAGTACTTCCAAAGTTCAAACATTTCCCAATATATTTTAGCTACATCAACCAAGGCTAGACTTTTCTGGCTATGGTTTTTAATAACTTTATTTAAGTAATATTTGGCTTTTGGCAGGTTCTTGCTAATATTTTCGCCTTCGGCATACATGACGCCTAATTCGTATTGAGCAGATATATCGCTTTGTTCGGCCAACAACTCTAATTGATTAACATCTAAATTTTGATCATTTGCATGACTGTTAGCTTGTGCAAAACCTGTGGCGCCAAATAAAAAAGCTAAAATCAATATGGGTTTTAGATGAATTTGCTTCATTGAGCTTATTCAGCTGATACAAAAGCCATTTGCTGTCTGTTAATCATTTCTAATGCGATATTAGCACCTTTTGCAACACAAACTAGTGGATTGTCAGCAATATGTACATCCAGATTTGTTTTGCTTTTTATTAGAATACCTAAGCCTTCTAACAATGCGCCACCACCAGTTAGCATAACACCGCTTTCTGCAATGTCAGAAGAAAGCTCAGGCGGTGTTTGTTCTAAAGCAGCTCTAATGGCGCTTATGATTGCTGCTAAAGGCTCTCTTAAAGCGTCTAGAGTTTGGGCGTTAGTCATAATAAACTCAGTTGGTAACCCTGAAGCTACACCTCTACCTATGTACTTTGCTTTTTTAATAGCACTAGATTTATAAGCAGAGCCAACCTCTTCTTTGATTTTTTCAGCAGTAACTTCACCAATAATAACTTTATGCTCTCGACGCACATACTTAGTAATGCTCTCATTAAAAGCATCGCCAGCAACTCGCACTGAATCCGCATAAACGATACCATTAAGGGACATAATGCCAATCTCGGTAGTACCACCACCGATGTCAACGACCATGTGTCCTGTTGACTCGCCAATATCCATGCCTGCTCCTAATGCAGCAGCAATAGGTTCATCGATTAGGAATACTTCTTTGGCACCTGCTTCAACCGCACTTTCTTTAATAGCTCGACGCTCCACTTGAGTAGCACCACAAGGAACACAGATTAAAATTGAGGGTGAAGGTGAAAAGAAACCTTGTTTCATCACCTGACGAATGAAATACTGCAGCATTTTTTTAGTGATACTGAAGTCAGCAATTACACCATCTTTCATTGGTCGAATAGCCTGAATAGCGCCTGGCGTTCTGCCCAGCATATTTTTAGCCTCTTTACCAACGGCAACGACCACTTTTTCTACAGAGCCTGGTTCATCACGAATAGCAACGACTGATGGCTCGTCAAGAACGAGATCACCATTTAAATAGATTAATGTATTAACTGTGCCCAGGTCGATTGATAGACACTTTGGCTTGAATAGACCTAATTTGAACATAAAACTCCCTCAAGTTTAATTAACTACTCATGTTTAGACCCGATCAAATTGAAAGGGTTCAAACTGAATATAATCCTGATTTTACATGCAATAATGGCTAGCGTGAAAATAAAGCGCTAACCATCGCTACAGCAGTGCATCCAGCCTTGAATGCATCCTCTTGATTGTTAAAATCAACGCCGCCAATACCTACAATTGGAACTTTAAGAGTTTGCTGAGCCTGGGTAATAGTATCTAATGAGCAATGAGGTGCATCTGGTTTGGTGCTGGACGTAAATAAAGCGCCAAAAGCTACGTAACTAGCACCTTTTTCTTGTGCATTAATTGCCAGATTTATATCATCATAACAAGATACACCAATAATGGCGCCTTCTTTGAGCAGTTGACGTGCTTGCTCAATAGAGGTGTCATTTTTGCCTAGATGGACGCCATCTGCATCAACTTTTTGAGCGAGGTTGATATCATCATTGATGATAAATAAAGTATGATGTTGTAAACATAATTGGCGCAGTTTAGTGGCTTCTTTAAGCTTTAAATCGTCATCAGTGGTTTTGCGTCGGTACTGCAAAATGCTAATATGATGCTGAGTAATTACTTTTTCAACTTGATCGAGGTTAAGAGGAACATCTGGTGTAATGGCGTAAATGCCACGGATTTTTTCAACTGAATTTGACATAATGAATTTTCAATTAAGACATAATTTATTACTTACAACTTTTATTATAGTGGTTATTGCCACTATGTGGCTTTTGATGAAGGGTTTGTCTTATTCATTTGACCAATTAACAGCGCCAGATATCACAGACCCTATTGAATTAAGTGGCAATAAGACAACCTCTCAAAAAGCACTCCCTCAAAAAGGAGGCTATATGGAGAAAATTGAAAACTTCGCATTACAAGAGTTTGGTGTTAACCGAATGTTGTCTCATTTTGTTGAAGCAGATGTCTACTTTAACTTTAAGGATGAGCCAGCTTTGTTGGTTAACCCTAGAGTAACGACTTATGATCAAAATGGTGGGACTAATTATATATTAACATCTAAGCGTGCTAATTATCTTGATACTGGCGAGGTAAGCTTTAAGGGAGAGGTGGACGTCTCTTCAGGTAATGGAATTAGTCATAAAATGAAGACCGAAGAGCTCCTGGTTGATACAAATACAGATGATCTATTAAGCAATGAAAAGGTTACTTACCTGGGAGAGGGTTCAAGAATTATTTCCCAAGGTATGCACATGCAAACTAAGGTTGATAGAATGCAGCTGACGGGTGACGTGGTGATTAATCAGGATAGTGGTCAAAAAATGTTCACTAAAGATTTATATGTTGATCAGTCTAGTGATCAAAAGCATTATTATTCAGATGATAAAACCACTTACTTGTCTACAGAAAATAAGATTTATGCCCAAGGCATGGACATGAAAGATAAAACAACCCAATTATTAGGTCAAGTTAATATTTTGCAAAATTCAGGATCAACTATCGATACTGAAGATTTAACGATTGATCAGTCAGACAGTGCAGAAGTGTATACAACAGACAATGGCATTCATTATCAATCAAGTGTGGCAGACATTCGCGCCCTAGGCATGCGTTATGATGCAGACAAACAAAAGATTCAATTTACCGGCGGTGTAGTAGGGCAATATGATTAATAAGCTACTTCTCTTTGTTTGTCTTATGCCGGGGGTTTCTATAGCCCTGCCAAATGATGCCACTCAGCCTATCAACGTTGCAGCGCAAACTGTGCTCATTGATGAAAAAGAAGGTATTAGTATTTATACTGGCAAGGCTAGTGTGGTCCAGGGCTCATTAATTTTAAGTGCTGAAAAGATACAACTATTTAGTAACCAGACAGAGGTAACTAAGGTGATTGCCAATGGCAATAAAAAGCAGCGCGCTCACTACCAGCAAAGCCAACCAACTCAGCCACGTTTTATTGAAGCGACCGCGAATAATATTACCTATCTGATTCAAAAAGAGATGGTACATCTGAAAGGCCATGCGCACTTGGTCCAAGGCTTTGATTCGTTTAGTGGCGGCACGCTAGATTACGATATTAAAAATGACAAAGTGATTGCTAACAAATCTAAAGACGGCTCACAAAGAGTTAGATTTAAGATCAAACTTTAGTTTATATATCCTTAGAGATATATAAAAGTATCCCTATATGGAGGCCGTGTAAAAAAGCACAATAGCTATAATTTTCTATCTTTAAACATAAATAGGATTGTACTATGTCAAAATTAGTCCCACCACATGGTAGCGACACACTGAATGCATTAGCATTGTCAGGTGACGCGCTAACAGCAGAATTAGCAAGAGCTGAATCTCTAGCAAAAATCACATGTTCTTCTAGAGAGGAAGGTGATATTGTTATGTTGGGTATTGGTGGCTTCAATCCTTTAGAAGGTTTCATGGGTAAAGCAGACTGGCAAGGCGTTTGTGACAACATGACTATGACTAATGGCTTATTTTGGCCAATTCCAGTAACACTATCGACAGATGACGAATCTGTTAAAGCGGGCGATGAAATTACAATCGTTAGCAGTAAGTCAGGCGACATTATGGCAACAATGACAGTGACTGAGAAGTACGTCATTGACAAAGATCACGAGTGTGAAAAAGTTTTCAAAACAACTGAGGATGCACATCCTGGCGTTGTCATGGTTAAGGCGCAAGGAAAATATAACCTTGCAGGTCCTATTAAAGTATTGTCAGATGGCGGCTTCCCTGAAAAGTTCGGCGCTTTATATATGACACCAGCAGAAACGCGTGCTTATTTTGACGATAAAGGTTGGAAGACAATTGCTGCATTCCAAACTCGTAACCCGATGCACCGTTCGCACGAATACTTAGCAAAAATTGCTGTTGAAATTTGTGATGGCGTTATGATTCATTCAGTATTAGGTGGACTTAAAGCGGGTGATATTCCTGCCGATGTTCGTTCTGAAGCAATTTCAGTCTTGATTGAAAATTACTTTGTAGACAATACAGTATTGCAGTCTGGCTACCCATTAGACATGCGTTATGCAGGTCCTCGTGAAGCTTTATTACATGCACTATTTAGACAAAACTACGGCTGTT
>CAYYGB010000066.1:0-5939 GCA_964471285.1 uncultured Candidatus Thioglobus sp. | reverse complement strand
CCAATCAATGGATTGATTTTGTTCTTGCTAAACAGATTCATTGTTTTAGCCATTAACAAGCCACTTGCCGTACCAATTGCAAATGCAATCATACCCAATAATAAAATTCCTAAAGTTTCTGGTTGTAAGAATTTATCTGCCATCAGTTTAGAGCCAACTGCTAAGCCTAAAAAGATAGTAACAATATTGATCAAGGCATTTTGAGTAGTGTCGCTTAAACGATCAACCACGCCTGATTCTTTCATTAAATTACCAAAAGCAAACATACCTAATAACGGTGCTGCATCTGGCAATAATAAGGCCACTAACATTAACAGCATAACTGGGAAAATAATCTTTTCAGCCGTTGATACTTCACGTAATTGTACCATTTCTATTTGACGCTCTTTTTCTGTTGTTAGTGCACGCATAATTGGCGGCTGAATCAGTGGCACAAGTGCCATATATGAATACGAAGCAACTGCAATTGCACCTAATAACTCAGGTGCCAATTTACTCGCAACATAAATACTGGTCGGGCCATCTGCGCCACCAATAATACCAATTGCAGCAGCATCTGTTAGGCTGAAATCAAATACGCCAAGGGTGGTAAGACCCATAGCACCTAGTAATGTTGCAAAAATACCAAATTGTGCAGCAGCACCTAGTAGTAATGTTTTTGGATTGGCTAATAGTGGGCCAAAATCTGTTAATGCGCCCACACCCATGAATATGATTAATGGAAATGCACCAGACTCAATACCTACCACGTAGAAGACGTGCAAAATTCCATTACCCTCTGCAATACCTGCACCTGGAATGTTTGCCAAAATTGCACCAAATCCAATTGGCAATAATAGTAATGGTTCAAACTTCTTAACAATTGCTAAATATAGCAACAGCATACCAACCAATAGCATTAAGCCTTGGCCCCATACCATTTGATATAAGCCTGTATTAAACCATAATGAATTTAATTGTTCCATAATAGACTCTGGGTAATTAAGCTAAAGATAATAAAGCTTGGCCAACTTTAACTGCGTCGCCTTCTTTGACGCTAATCTGCGTTACCACACCACTTCTAGCTGCTTTAATTTCTGTTTCCATCTTCATGGCCTCAAGAATTACTAGCACATCACCTTCATTGATTTTTTGATTAAGCGATACCATCACTTTCCATATATTGCCAGAAAGTGGCGCGCCAATTGGCTCGCCACCAGTTGCTGGCGCCTCGCTAACAATCTCTTTCTCAGCACTAGCTGCAGGTGCTGTAGAAGTATCCGAAGCTGCTTTCATTGACGTTACATCGCCACCTGCAGAAACATCAACTGAATATGAGGTGCCTTTAAAAGAAACAGTATAAGTACCTTCTTCATTATCTGATTCAGTAGAAGCGTCACTTTCTTGTGGTGCTGGCTCAAAGAAACCAGGATTGTCACGATTTTCTAAAAATGAAATACCCACTTGTGGAAACAAGGCATAAGTCATTAAATCGTCGATTTTATTGTCTGCTAATTTAATACCTTTTTCAGCCACGATCTTGTCAAACTCTTGCTCAAGAATATGCATCTCTGGCGCTATATTATCTGCAGGACGACATGTAATTGGCTCAGCACCGCCTAAAATTTTAACTTGTAATGCCTGGTCAACTGGGGCAGGTGTCGCACCATATTCGCCTTTAAGTATGCCAGCTGACTCTTTAGTAATGGTTTTGTAGCGCTCACCTGTTAGGACGTTCAGTACTGATTGAGTGCCTACAATTTGAGAAGTTGGCGTAACTAGAGGAATATAACCCAAATCTTTTCTTACTCTAGGAATTTCTGCCAATACTTCGCTCATTTTGTCAGCAGCATTTTGCTCACGCAATTGGCTTTCCATGTTGGTCAACATGCCGCCTGGCACTTGAGCCAATAAAATACGCGCATCAACACCTCTTAGAGAGCCTTCAAACTTCGCATATTTACGACGAATTGGCCTAAAGTAGGCATCAATTTCTTCTAATTTCTCTAAATCTAATCCAGTTTTTCTAGGGCTATTTTCTAAAATAGACACCACCGAGTTGGTAGCAGAGTGACCATAGGTCATACTCATTGAACCAATAGAGGTATCAACGCGATCAATACCAGCTTCCACAGATTTAACAATAGTTGCTGTTGATAATCCAGTAGTTGCGTGCGCATGAAGCTGGATTGGAATATCAATCGTCTCTTTTAATTGTTTAACCAAGTCATAAGCAACATATGGCTGCAATAAACCGGCCATATCTTTAATACACAAAGAGTGTGCACCCATGTCTTCGATTCGCTTAGCCATATCTAGCCAAGTTTGCGTATTGTGAACAGGGCTAAGGGTATAAGAGATTGTGCCTTGTGCATGTTGATTTAATTTAACTGCCTGATCAACAGCTGTTTTCAAATTTCTAACGTCGTTCATGGCATCAAAAATTCTAAATACACCAACGCCATTCTCTGCACTGCGGTCTATAAATTTACGCACAACATCATCACTATAATGACGATAGCCCAAAAGATTCTGGCCACGTAAAAGCATTTGCTGAGGTGTATTAGGCATAACCGCTTTCATCTCACGAATGCGATCCCAAGGATCTTCACCCAGATAACGAATACAAGAATCGAATGTAGCGCCGCCCCATGACTCTATAGACCAATAGCCAATTTTGTCTAGCTTATCAGCAATAGGCAGCATGTCATCAATTCGCATTCGTGTTGCAAACAATGACTGGTGACCATCTCTTAAGACAAGCTCAGTAATACCAACTTTTTTGTTGATGACCTTTTCTGGCTTTTTAATTATGTTTTTTAAATAATTTAGCATTATCCTTATGCTCCCCTATGCATCTTGATCGCTTGTTCGATAACGAACTTTGTCTCTTCATCAATTTCTTGTTCAAGAGTTGTTGAGTTGTTATTTTGGCTTGGCTCAGCATTAATACGAGCTTGAAGCTTTTGAACAATAACAGACATCAACTTGGTTACAAAGACGAGTAATGTTAAAAACAAGAAAACAAACCCCATGCCAAACATGGTTAGGTTTAACGCTTGCGTTAAAAGATCTGCTTGTTCCATAAACTACTCCTCTCTATATTAATTTGGTACCGATGGACGGACTCGAACCGTCACTCCGTGAGGAACCGGATTTTGAATCCGGCGTGTCTACCAATTCCACCACATCGGCAATAAACTTTCTTTACTTATGTCTAAAAGTGATTCTACCTTTGGTTAGATCATAAGGTGTCATTTCAACAGTCACCTTATCTCCTGGCAGGATACGAATATAGTGTTTACGAATTTTTCCAGAAATATGCGCCAAAACGCTGTGACCATTTTCCAACTCAACAGTAAAGGTTGTATTAGGCAGCTTCTCTTTGACAACGCCCTCTAACTCAATGTAATCGCTTTTTGACATAAATTTTAAATTCAAACTAAGTAAATAAAAATAATTTTACCCGAATACCAAGCCCCTAATACGAAAACCGAACCACTCTTCATGATTTGATATAAGCTATAATTACCCTATTTTTAGCAACCGTTAAACACAAATGCAATTAAGTTTCGAATTTTTCCCTCCCAGAACAGACAAAGGCAAGCAAAATCTTAAACAGGTTCGCCAAGCATTATCGTCTATTAAGCCACACTATTTCTCAACCACGTTTGGCGCAGGCGGTACCACGCAAGAAGCAACCCTGGAAACTGTATTAGATATTCAGGCTCATGATGGCGTTTCAGCGGCACCTCATTTATCTTGTATTGATTCTGAAAAATCAAACATATTAGCGCTTTTAAATCAATACAAAGCAGCTGGCATTAATCGCATTGTCGCTTTAAGAGGTGATATTCCTTCTGGTGTTCGTGACATTGGTGATTTTCATTATGCCAATGAGTTGGTAGAATTTATTCGACATGAATTTAATGATCATTTTCATATCGAGGTGGCTGCTTATCCAGAAATGCATCCACAAGCTAAAAATATGAATACCGATCTTGTGCATTTTGCCAATAAAATTAAAGCTGGTGCAGATAGTGCTATTACTCAATATTTTTATAATGTTGATGCTTATTTAAGATTTGTGGATGATGTACAAAAAATGGGTATTGATGTGCCTATTACCCCAGGCATTATGCCAATTACCAATCATGATCAATTACTTAGATTTTCTAACATGTGTGGCGCAGAGATGCCGCGTTGGATCGAAAAACGATTAGCCACCTATGGTGATGATTTAGAGTCTTTGTCTGCTTTTGGTTTAGATGTTGTCAATAATCTTTGTGATCAACTCAAATCTCAAGGGGTGGAAAGTTTTCATTTCTACACCATGAATAAATCACAGCCTTCTTTACAGTTGGCTAAAAATCTACTTTAGGCTTAATTAGCTTGTTGATCAACCCAGCTTTGTAATTCATTTAAAGGCTGTTTATCTTGCTCATGGCAGCACTTTTCAAGCACTTGTAGACGCTCTGCCAATTCTGAAAAAACCAGTTGGTAATGCTCATTTCTCAACTCTTCTTTATAAAGTTTAGATTTTAACGAGGCAATGATGGTCATCAATGCCTGTTCATTTTCTTGCTTAATAATATCAGCTGCACCAGCCTTATACATTGCATCAGCTTTAATTTGCTGCATCTTTTTTAGACGACTCTCTTGCTCTGAGTGCAGGCTATGAGATGGGTAGGCTAATCTAATGCTATCCGTTGTAACGTAGCCTTCGTGGGTTTGCAATTTGCCTGCATTAATTTGATCTTGAATATTGGCACGACTCACCCCTAGTCGGCGAGCTGCCTGTGAAACACTAAGTTTAATCATATTATTTCTCTCCCCAGAAAAATATCATTTTATTACTGACTAAATTAATCAAATTTACTTTAATTGTCAAGTGTATTATCTTGCCCTAATACTGAAACGATGGCCTGATCGCTAATATCTGGCGTCACAATTGTTCGTTTAAAACCAAAAGATTGTGCGTATTCTTGAATGCGCTCACTCAGTACAATCATTGAATATTGCTTTAAATTATCTAGCTGGTTTAATTGCTCTGCTAAGATCATTAAGCCATCCAAATTCTCATTACTGGTCACACTAATGAACCCCTGCTTATCAGATAAAAATATCTTTAATGATTGCTGGTGTAGCTCACTTAATCCACAAACCGCACGATCATAAACTTGCGCATATTCGATTTTATTGTTATTTTTTTCTAAGCCAATTCTAAGAGTTTCTCGACCACCTTTACCTCTAAAAATTAAGATATTTTTGCCATTCAAGCATGACACAGATTTAAGGTTTAATAGTGCTTCACTAGAAGCTTTCTCTTTAGGGAAGTCGTCAACCATGATATGGTTATCGTTCAATTTTTTTGCAGTAGCAGCGCCAACTGCAAAAATATTTAAATACTCAATTTTCTTTAAAATTTCTAATCCATGCTCAACCGCATTGGCACTTATAAAAATCACTGCATCATATTGATCTCGCTTAACACTCGCATCAATAGGTTGAATCTCAAGTGTCGGAAATAACAAAGGCTGATGAGAAGAATCAATCATTAAAGATTCAAGCGCTTTAACCTGGGTAAGTGGACGAGTTAGTAAAACTTTCAAAACTTAATAGCCCAAAATTTCAGCAATGATTCGAATTTTATGCAGAGCTTCACTTTCAGCACCTTTGCAGATAAGTATTGTCCGGGTGTTAATTTCAGCTATTTTTTCAATATTCGCTCTCATCTGTCTTTCGTCGCCACTGCCTTGCATATTAAAAACTGGCAGATGCGAGTAATACAGATACTGACCCATGGCCTGTTTATTATCAAGGTTAAGATCATATTGAGTATCAGATTGAAATGACACTCGATAGCTACTCAACAAAGCCATCACCTCAGCACTTGGCTGCTGATCTAACTCACAAGATAAAATAAACCAAGATTGATACGGCTCAACAACACTCAGTAA
>CAYYGB010000065.1:0-5940 GCA_964471285.1 uncultured Candidatus Thioglobus sp. | reverse complement strand
GACCTAATTCTTGTTTTTTGTTTTTTCCAAACCAGGCCATAATAAAGATTTGTATAAGATTAATAAACCTAGTTTATCAAAACTAAACCTATAATTAGATAAATAACACTTAAAAATGCCCTAAAGCATTCTTTAAATTAGATTTAATTGGTTAATATCTGATCTAGAAACAGCTGTAAACGCTCTGATTCTGGATTTTCAAAGAACTTATCAGGTGTATTTTGCTCAATAACCTGACCTTCATCCATGAAGATGACACGATCTGCAACCTTCTTAGCAAAGCCCATCTCGTGAGTCACACAGAGCATAGTGATGCCCTCTTTAGCAAGTTCGATCATAACATCTAACACTTCTGAAATCATCTCTGGATCAAGCGCTGATGTCGGCTCATCGAATAACATTATTTTAGGTGAAGTGCACAGCGCTCTAGCAATTGCAACACGCTGTTGCTGGCCACCAGACAGCTGATTTGGATACTTTTCAGCTTGGTCCTTGATACCAACCCTATCTAACAGAGTTAACGCTTTTTCTTTTGCTTGCTGCTTAGTTTCATTGTGTACCCAGATTGGGGCTAGCGTTAGATTATCAATGATACTTAAATGAGGAAATAAGTTGAAATGTTGAAATACCATTGACACTTCAGAGCGTACTTGTCTGATTTTTTTAACATCATCTGTTAGTTCAGTCCCATCAACCGTGATGGAGCCCTCTTGAAACTTCTCAAGAAAATTTATACAGCGAATTAAAGTAGACTTTCCACTGCCTGATGGTCCACAAATAACAATGATCTCACCTTCTTTAACGGTTAAATCGATATTTTTTAATGCATGGAACTCTCCATACCACTTGTTTAGTCCTTTAACTTCGATAATATCGCAGCAAAGTCTGTCATCTGTTGGATTGCTCATAAATTTCTTTCCTTTTTTAATTTTTATGTTCTGTGCTAAATCTCACTTCAAGTCTCTTTGAGTAGTGGCTCATAGAGTAAAGAATTACCCACAGAACCATAGCAACAAAGACATAGCCCTCAGAGTTTCTTCCTAGCCAACTAGGGTTACTTGTGGCTGCACCTACTATCGCTAACATGTCGTATAGTCCAATAATTAAAATCAACGTCGTATCTTTAAATAACGCGATAAATGATCCTACAATGTTAGGAATGGATATTTTTAATGCCTGTGGCAAAATGACAAGCGTGGTTTTTTGTAAAAAATTAAGGCCTGCAGCATCTGCAGCCTCATATTGCCCTTTAGGAATAGCTTGCAAACCACCTCTAACAACTTCTGCAATATAGGCAGTTTGGAACATGGTTATACCAATTAAAGCTCTGAGTAATTTATCAAAGTCCATTCCTACTGAGAAGAATAATGGCAACACAACCGACGCCATAAACAAAATAGTAATTAACGGCACACCGCGCACAAACTCAATATACACAACTGAAATAAATTTCACAATTCGCATCTCAGACTGTCGACCTAATGCAAATAAAATACCTAACGGAAAAGAAGCGACAATACCAACAGCAGCGACCACAATCGTTAAAGTGAGTCCACCCCATTTATCAGTTCCAACAACCTCTAAACCGAGCCCACCATATAATAAAAAGAAGGCGGCGATGGGATATATTAAGAAAGCACCAATAATATAATGCATTCTGTATTGTGATTTTTTAATCCAAGATCCAAACATTATCAGTACTACAATAAGGCCAAACATGGTGTCAATACGCCACAATTCCTCTTGCGGGTAAAATCCATAAATAAACATCTTGAAATTATCATAAATGAAAGCCCAGCAAGCGCCCTCTCGACCACAAGACTGATTATCTGCAGTCAAATCAAAATTGGCATCAAAAATTGTCCAATTTAAAATAGGTGGCAAGATTAGATAAATAAGGTACAGCGCTACAAGAGTAAGTAAAACATTAGATGTAGATGAAAGTAAGTTCTCTTTCAGCCATTGGATTGCCTTAGTTTGCGATTGTGGCGCTTTTTTTGTTTCTTTTAACGGATAGACTGCCATAATAGTTATTTACCCTTAATTTCCATTTTCTTGTTAAAAATATTTAGGGCTAACGATATAACGAGTGATATCGCTAAATACACCAGCATCGTTAACGCAATAATTTCAATTGCCTGGCCCACTACATTCAAGACAGTGCCTGAGAATATAGTTACTAACTCTGTATAACCAACAGCTGCCGCTAAAGAGGAGTTCTTAGTAAGATTTAGATATTGATTAATAATTGGCGGTATTGCTACTCTTAGTGCTTGTGGCAGTACCACTAAGCGCATCACCTGGCTTTGCTTTAATCCTATTGCCGCTGCCGCTTCTTTTTGCCCTTTATCTACCGAATCAATACCCGAGCGAATGGCTTCAGCGATATAAGTGGCCGTATAGATACTTAAAGCGAAAGCCAAAGAGAAAAACTCAATAGACAAGCCTGTACCGCCTTTAAAGTTAAAACCCTTCAAGGCTGGATACTCTAAATGTGCACCAAAAACAAAATAGGCCGCAATTGGAAGTAGCACTATAAGCCCTAAAAAGTGAGGGATGGTATTGGTTGCTATCCCCGTATCATCGTGCTTTTTGTTGCTACGTTTTTTAATAAAAACATAGACAATAACACCAATAACAAAACTTGCAAGTACGAGATAAAACTCAGTACCCATAACAATTTTAGGTAAGAACAATCCTCTTGAATTAAGGAAAACACTGTCCATAAAGCTGAGACTATTTTTAACAGAAGGCAGAATACTAAGTGCCGTTGAATACCAAAATAGAATTTGTAGTAATATTGGTATATTTCTAAAAATTTCAATATATACCGTGGCCATTTTTCTAATCAGATAGTTGCTAGATAAACGAGCAATACCAATAATAAGACCAATGACTGAAGCAAAAAAGATACCTGTTATCGCGACAACTAACGTATTAACAATACCGACATAAAATGCCTGTAAATTACTTGAAGCTGGTGAATATGTCAAAAAGAAATTATCATTGACAGCAAAACCAGCTTCGTCATTTAGAAAACCAAAACCACTTCTAATACCGCTTTGCTCAATGTTAAGCATCATGTTATCAAAAGCTTGATAAGCAAAATAAGCAATAACAACAACGGTCAAGATCTGAAATAAGATCGCTCGAACTTCGTTGTTATATAGCAGTGATTTTAGTTTTATAAACATAAAAAACCTTTATAAAAAAAATGACCAACTGTAACAGTTAGCCATTTTATATATTATATTTAGAGTTTATCTAAACGCTGGAGAGTACAAAATTCCGCCTTTAATCCACAACTGGTTTACACCACGTGGAAGCTGAATTGGTGTTGACATACCAATGTTTCTTTCAAACACTTCACCATAGTTACCCACTTGAGCAACAATATTGCGAGACCAGTTTTTATCAAGACCTAAATGTTCATTTAGCTTACCAGACTTACCTTGTAATCTTTGTACACTAGGACTAGTAGAGGTTCTATCGATAGTAGCAGAAGTAATACCTAACTCTTCAGCTTCAATCATCGCATTAAGCGACCACTTGACAATATTGAACCAGTTATCGTCACCTTGACGAACTACAGGACCTAAAGGCTCTTTAGAGATAACATCACCTAAAACTACAGCAGAACTAGGATCTTTAAGTGTTGATCTAAGACCAGCAAGCTGAGACACGTCAGAAGTTAGCGCATCACAACGACCCGCTTCAAAACCTGATTTGGTTTGTGCAGAAGTATCATAAGTGATAGCCTTAAAATCCATTTTATTTGAACGGAAGTAATCAGCTAAATTAAGCTCAGTTGTTGTTCCTGCTTGAATACAAAAAGAAGCACCGTCTAAACCTTTAACATTATTAACGCCTAATGATTTTTTCACCATGAAGCCTTGACCATCGTAGTAATTTACGCCAGCAAAGTTAAGACCTAATGAAGTATCACGAGTATGCGTCCAAGTTGTATTACGCGAAAGTACATCGATTTCGCCAGACTGTAACGCAATAAAGCGCTCTTTAGCTGATAAAGGTACATACTTAACCTTTCGAGCATCACCTAAAGTAGCTGCTGCAATAGCGCGACAAACGTCAACATCCATACCAGACCAGTTACCACTCGAATCAGGACTAGAAAATCCAGGTGTTCCTGTTGATACGCCACAGCTTAAGCTGCCTTGCGCCTTAACGTCACTTAACGTATTTGCATTTACACTAAAGCCAGTAACGACTAATAGCGATGCAGCTGAAAGTTTTAACAATTTATTCATAACATTTTCCCCTCATTGAGATTAATTAAAAACGTAGTACTAAAAAGTACCACTAGAGGAAAGTTTACAGAAAATCACTAAGTATGGATACTTTTAGCAATAAAAAAACTAGGTTCTTTTTTGATACATAGATGCCAAACCTAAGAATATGGTAATTGTAATAATAATACTAAGTTGCTTGGAATCAACAATTGGCGAGTAGCTACTATAAGCCGAAGCCAATGTTGTGCTAGTGAGTAAAGAGACGCCTATAGATAGTACTAGTTTAATAAAGTTTGATAATTTCATTAAGCTAGTGAACTAATGCCATGCTTAATGACATGATAATAGCGGCTGACGAATAGATAACGGTATGTAATGCTAAGTTCATTTTTTCCCCCTGGAAAAATTAATAGATAAAAATTAATGAATGGTTGTTCCGATTAATTGTGTAATGATAGATTCTGATGAACTAGAATTTTTAAGGGTTGCTCTGGCGTACCACTTTTCTGCCAACTGTTCGTTTGCTTGAATACCTTCACCCGTTAAATAAGCATACCAAACATTAAACTGTGCTGGCAAATTACCCTGCTTAGCAGCTCTCTGATACCAGTAAAAAGCATTCGCTGTATTTCTAGCAACATCCTGTCCTTTTTGAAAAATATCAGCCAATTTGTATTGAGCCTCAGCATCGCCTAAATAAGCTTGCTGCTGGATCTTAACTGTTTCAACTTTTAGCTCTGACTCTGCTAGTAAGTGTGCATGCATTTGATTCATGATATTTTCCTCATTTAGTTATTTATTTGAGCCCAATATACCGTGATTTTTATTGTGTGTAAAGACTCTTTTATAATAAAAATTAAAACTAATTAATTTAGTTAAAAATCAATAGGTTATAGTGTTTTTATGGTGATATTACCACTACTTGTATTTTTTAACTAATGTAACTCACTTACATGGGTGGTAAAAAATAACTATAATAGGTAAAAAAAACAAGTAAAAATAGATAAAAAATATGGCAAATAAAACTAAAGACTATCTAATCAAAGTGCGCAAAAAGACTGGCTTTTCAGACTATAAGATCTCTCAAGAGTACGGCATAAATCAGTCTAATTTGAGTAAATATAAATCAGGAAAATCCGCCCTTTCTGAAACTCATGCCTGGCTATTTGCTGATATTTTGAATATCAATCCTGCTGAAGTAGTTGCTAACACCAAGCTCGAACATGCAAAAATGAAAGGCGACAAATTGAAGGCTATATTTTGGCAGGAGCAGATAGAAAACCTTTCAAATATCTCAGAGTCTATCAAAATCGATATCGCACAAATTAACCCTATTGTTGGCGATTTAAACAATAACGCTCAACAAATCATCGACTTAAGCATTGAAGCCGCTCAACAAGGTACTGACTTATTAGTTTTTCCAGAATTATCATTAACGGGCTATTTGCCAGAAGACTTATTATTACGAGCTGGATTTATTCAACAAGTTGAAGAAAGGGTTGATTTAATTAAAAACTCTATTCCTGAAACTATGTCCATTGTTTTTGGTGCGCCTCATAAACATCAGGGTAATCTATACAATGCTGCCTATTTAATCCAAGCACAAGAGGTTCAGACTTATCACAAACAACAATTACCTAATTACAGTGTTTTTGATGAAAAACGCTACTTTAGCGCAGGCAATAAACCT
>CAYYGB010000064.1:0-6002 GCA_964471285.1 uncultured Candidatus Thioglobus sp. | reverse complement strand
CATCAGGTGATAGCGTAGCAATTACAGGTTTCGGTAGTTTCTTAGTAAGAGACCGTGCAGCACGCACTGGTCGTAACCCACAAACAGGTGCAGCGATTCAAATCAAAGCATCTAAAGTACCTGCATTTAAAGCAGGTAAATTACTTAAAGAATCAGTTAACTCATAAGATTTTTTCAGTATAATATGCCCGGTGCTTAATCTTAAGTGTTGGGCATATGTTTTTTTGGGCGATTAGCTCAGTTGGTAGAGCGTCGCCCTTACAAGGCGAATGTCACAAGTTCAAGTCTTGTATCGCCCACCAAAAAAACATTTCGGAGTGGTAGCTCAGCTGGTTAGAGTGCCTGCCTGTCACGCAGGACGTCGCGGGTTCGAATCCCGTCCGCTCCGCCATTACTTTTTCAAGTATTGGCTCCCGAATTCAAATCAAATTTAAATAATCTAAAAACACCCTTTTTTTTTATAAACTTTTTCGTTTATAATCTTTGTTTTTCATTATTTAAATTTTGACGCTTGTTTAACAAGCATCAATCCACCCCCTTATTATTATGCTTAGTTCTATTAAAAACAAAACCAAAGGCTGGGTAGCCTATTTAATTGTCGGTTTAATCACTGTTCCTTTTGCTTTATTCGGCGTTAATGAATATTTCACAGGTGCTTCTAATATTGTTGTTGCTTCAATCGATGATGATGAAATCTCAAAGGAAGAATTTTTAGCTGAATTTAATCCACAGAAAAGGCGTCTACAGAAAAAATTAGCTGAGAAATACAATACAGATTTTGATACTGTTTTAAAGCAGTCAATTGTTAATCAGATGATTGATAGGCGTTTATTGGATCAGTTAGCTGTAAGTATGTCTCATTCTACGAGTGGTTCTGAGCTAAATGCCATCATCCAAACTAATGATTTATTCCAAGATGAAGGTCGATTTTCATTGGAAAAGTATAAAAATCTATTAAGACTAAATGGCTATACGCCTGCTCAATACGAATCTGTAAGATCAAAAGAGCTAACACAAAATCAAATTAAATATAATTTACTAGACTCTGCTTTTATGTTGCCTTCACAACTAGAAAAATTGCAAAATCTGAATGACCAACAGCGTGAGTTTTCTTATATTAAGTTAAGTGCTGATGATTACACGGCCAAAGTTAATGTTGATGAAAAGAGTGTTGAAGATTATTACAACAATCAAAAAGAATCATTTTTTGCACCAGAGCAAGCCAAAATTGAATTTGTAGAACTTTCTTTAGCTGAAGTTGCTAAGACCATTGAAGTTACAAATGATGAGTTGCTTGGTTTTTATGAAGATGAGCAGGCACGCTTTACAACGGAAGAAGAGCGTCAAGCTCAGCACATACTATTAACAACGCAAGAAAACGCCAATAAGGTGCTAAGCCTACTTAACAAAGGTGGTGATTTTGCAAAGTTAGCAGCTCAATATTCACAGGATACTGGCTCAAAAGATACAGCTGGTGATTTAGGCTTGTTTGGGCGTGGTGTGATGGTTGGTGCTTTTGAAGAAAGTGCATTTTCTATGCAAGAAGGCGATCTAAGTGGCTTGGTTAAATCTGAGTTCGGATACCATATTATTAAATTAAACAAAATTCAGGCCGGCACTGTTAAGTCTTTTGATAGTGTTAAATCAGAGTTAACACAGCTTTATACAGAATCTCAAGCACAGAAAGACCTTTACAACTTAAGAGAGCAATTGGCCAATTTGGCTTATGAAGCCAACCTAGAGGAAGTATCTACTCAAATGTCACTCAAGATAAACACGAGTGATTTCTTTGATAGAGAAAGTACTAAGCTCGATGCTAAAATTGTTGCAGCAGCATTTAGCGATGTTGTACTTAACAAAGGTGAAAATTCAGAAGTTTTAGAGTTAGATAAAAATCGTTTTGTTGTGATACATTTAAAACAAAAATTACCTCAGCGTCAAAAAACATTTAAAGAAGTTAGGGGTGAGATTAATACCCATTTAACGCGTCTTTTAGCTAAAACTTTTGTTGATAACATTGCCACTCAAGTTGCCACCTCTTCTAAAGCTGGTGATATGAAGTCTGTAGATCAACTCATGAGTAAAAACTCACTTAAGTGGGAAGCTATTGGCTGGGTCAAGCGCGATACTGCTAAAGCCGACACTTCAATTGTGAACAAGGTTTTTGCATTGCCAAAACCAAAAGCTAGCCCAGTCTTTAGCGCTCAGAGTTTGGATAGAAGAAATGCACTTGTTATTAATTTAACCGGTGTAAAGATTTCTAAGTCTAAAGCCTCTAAAGCCAATCTTGAGAAGGTATTACTAGGTTTTGAATCTAATGAAGTTTTTGTAAATATTTTGCAAACACTTAGATCTAAAGCTGAAATCAAAGTTTTTAATTCAAAACTATAATTTTTTTGGTGTCATAAAGATCTGAGTGTTTATTTAGTATACTATCCTTGTATTGTTTTTAATATAAGGTGCTACCATGTTGCTTAGATTTTTACAAACTACTATATTTTCTTTGGTGGCTTTTTCAGCCTCTGCTTATTCATTAGTTGTACCATCCCCTTTAATTGATTCTGATTGGTTGAGTGAAAATCTTGAGTATGTTGTTATATTGGACGTGCGTAAAGATCTTAAAAGCTTTTCTGAGCAAGGCCATATTCTTGGCGCCAAATTCGTTGATACAAAAAGTGTAAGAGTAACTCGTACAATTGATGGCGTTGAATTAACACGCATGAGGCCAGATCAAGCCTATTTTGAGAGTTTTATGTCAACACAAGGCATTTCTAATGATTCGGTTGTTGTCATTACTCATCAGGGAAAAACACCTGGAGATGTAGCTGGTGCAGCTCGCCTATATTGGCAAATGAAGTATTACGGTTTTGAGCAAGTAGCTATGTTAGATGGTGGTAATAATTCCTGGACTGCCAGTATGGAAGAGCTTAGTAAAGATTTATCTAAAACTCACCCTGGTAAGTTCAGTCAGATGAAAAATACCAATGACAAAATACTGGCTACCATTAAAGAAGTTAAATTAGCCATACTTGACCCAAACACGCAGCTGGTTGATACAAGAAGCTTGCGTTTTCATGTTGGACTGGATAGTAGAAATTATGTTTATGATTTGGGCCACATTCCTAGCTCAAAGGTTTTTCCTTATAAATTTTTGCACCCTATAAAAGGGGTTATGATTTTTCCAAGTAAACAACAAATAAAGGCTCGATTTAACGCACTTAACATCAACCCAGATGAAGGTATTATTTTGTATTGTAATAGTGCTTATGAGTGTTCATCTGTTTGGTTTAGCCTGCATGAAATTTATGGCAATCAAAATGTTCAGGTTTATGATGGCTCCTTGCATCAATGGACAAAAGATCTCGCTAATCCAATGACTATTAATCTAGGAAAATAAATTTGTTTTCTTGATTTGGATCAATCTTTATTTTGGTCTGATATATTAGAATATGCTTATAAAAAAATAAAGAGAGAGAGCATTGAAATCAAGAAAACTATTGGTTATTTTATTCCTGCCTTGGCTAAGCTTTGCCGGCGGGCAAGAAATCTATTCTGAAAATTGTGAAAAGTGTCACGGATTTTCTCAACAAGGGTCTTTGGGTTTGCCACTATACCGCTCAACCATTGCCAATCATTCAGATCATTATCTCAAGAAAACCATCGAACATGGTCGCCCTGGAAGGGTTATGCCAGGTTTCAAGCTTTCTAATGCGCAACTAACTAAGCTGATTCGTTTTCTACGTTCAGGTGTCAAGGCGCCTCAGTATAGTACCAAAGCTATTGTTGGTGATGTACAAGCCGGTAAATACACTTATGAGCAATATTGTCTAAGGTGTCATGGCGATAAATTACAAGGTGGAGAAGGTACAGGTAAAAATTTCTCGTGGCAAAAAGATCGAGATGTTTCGCCACCAGCACTTGCTAATCAAGGGTTTTTGCATTCTGCTGAAGATCAAATGATTAAACGTATTATTATGAAGGGCATAAAAGATACGGAAATGATGTCATTTGAGAAAGAGTTTAACTTCACTGATCAGATGGCTAACGACTTAGTAGCTTATATCCGTTCACATCAAAAATCACCAACTTTTAGCAATGAATCTAAAGATGTAGAAGGCCCCTTGGTATATGTTTATCAAAGCCAGCATGATCTCACTACTACCGTTAACAAGTTAAGAGATTCTGCTGCTGCTTATAATTTCAGAGTGTATCCATCTAGAACTTTATTTGAAGGTTTTGAAAATCCATCAGAAGATAGTAAAAAGCAAATTGTTGTTAGATTTTGTAATTTTAAAAATATGCAAAAATTTCTAAAACTTGATCCAAGACTTGGTGTTATGTTGCCTTGTAGGGCTACAGTAATTGAAAATGACCAAGGCAAGGTAAACATCTATTTAGAAAATTATCTGCATGCAGTTAAACGTTTTAACAATGATCAGATTTCTATTGACGCTAAAGAATTAATTGAAAGTATGAAAGAAATGGTTGAGGAGGCGATATGGTAGTTAGAGTTTTAGCTTTATGTGTTTTAATATTTGCATCAACGGTTTCGGCTGGTCATGACGAGTTATTGATTGAGCGAGTCAATGCAAAATTTTCATATACTTGGTTGGCACTTGATAAAACCATCAAGGCAAATGGCTATAAGGCCGCTTATCTTCAACGCTGTGACTTTGCACTGAATGAGCGCCACTACAAGTCAGCTAAATACCGTATTTTATTCTTTGGTCAATATGATGAAATGAAACAGATGACTCATAAATATCCAAAGCTTGCACCATTTTTCCCATTGAAAGTAACTGTGATGGAAGAGGGTGTTCATACATTGATCATCGCCACGCCACCGATTACTTTATTGCCATTGGTTGAAACTGACGAAGATAGAATGCTTATTTTTCGCTGGAATGAAGATATGAAAAGTATCTTAAAACAGGTTAAAAACCAATACAAATAAACACAAAAAAAGCCTTGAAAATTCAAGGCTTTTTTAATGCTCAATAAAAGTATCTATTCTTATTCTGGACCTTGGTCATAAAAACTATAACCAGAATCAACGTAAGTTATCTCACCAGTAATACCAGAAGCTAGATCAGAACATAAGAAGGCAGATGCGTTGCCTACTTCTTCAGTGGTTACGGTACGCTTAAGCGCTGATGAGTTTGCTGCGTAGTCAAGTAGCTTGCCAAAGTCTTTAATGCCTGAAGCAGCCAATGTCTTAATTGGGCCAGCAGATACAGCATTAACACGAATACCACGCTCAGGACCTAGTGCAGCAGCCATGTAACGCACGTTTGCTTCAAGTGATGCCTTAGCAACACCCATGATGTTGTAGTTAGGGATAGCGCGAATAGCACCTAAATAGCTAACAGTCAGTAGTGCGCCATTATCATTTAGCATGGATGAAGCGTATTTAGCAAGTGCTGTGAAACTGTATGAGCTAATGTCATGCGCCGCTGCAAAATTTTCACGGGTGGTCACTTCAACATAATTTCCATTTAGTGCTTCACGAGGTGCAAAGGCAACTGAGTGAACGATAATATCAAAATTGTCCCAGTGTTTCTTAAGCTCTGTAAAAGTTTGCTCAATGCCTTCGTCTGTTGCGACGTCACATTCAATAACAATATTGGAGTTACATACTTCGGCACACTTATCAACACGTTTTTTTAATTTTTCGTTTTGATAAGTTAGTGCAATCTCACACCCTTGTTTAGCCATTGCTTCAGCAATACCCCAAGCAATCGAGCGATTAGAAGCAACACCAACAATCAATGCTTTTTTTCCAGTCATGAAACCCATAAAATCTCCAATTTGTCATTAATAAAAAACAAATTATAACCTACACAGCACCTATAATAACTAACTGTTCTTGTAATTATTAAATGTCAATGTTAGATATCTTCTTAACCCCAATTCGCGCATTTAGACTTAGATACATCCCTTTGCTGCTGATTTATTTTTCATACGGTAGTGGTGTCTTTACAGCAATCGCTGAAAATTTTTGG
>CAYYGB010000063.1:0-6106 GCA_964471285.1 uncultured Candidatus Thioglobus sp. | reverse complement strand
GATGGCCTGTTACAAATCGACAAGATTGTGAGTAATCACGATGCGTTAATGGGATGCCTGAATAGGTTGAACAACCTGATGCTGCAGTAATACCAGGCACAACTTGGAATGGGATTCCATTTTCAGCTAAGGTTTCAATTTCTTCACCGCCACGTCCAAAAATAAACGGATCACCGCCTTTTAAGCGACAAACGCGTCTACCTTTTTTAGCCAAATCAACCAATAATTGATTAATACCCTCTTGAGGTACACTGTGATTATCACGCTCTTTACCGACATAAATAAGCTCAGCATCTCGTCTAACTAATTCCATCACACCTTCTGAAACTAAGCGATCATACAAAATAACATCTGCTTGTTGCATGAGACGCAAGGCTTTAAATGTTAGTAGATCAGGATCGCCCGGCCCACCACCAACCAAATACACCTCACCCACCTCAGTATCACTTGATTCATCAAGTTGTTGCTGCATAGCAGCTTTAGCTTCATCTACTCGTCCAGAGAAGACTTTTTCAGCAATAATACCTGAAAAAGCGCGCTCCCAAAAAAAGCGTCTATCCTCAATATTAGTAAACTTTGCTTTAACTTGATCTCTAAAGCTACCCGCTAACTCTGCTAATTTTCCATAAGCATGAGGAATGGTACTCTCTAATTTTGCACGAATTAAACGAGCTAAAACTGGTGTCTTACCTGCTGAGGAGATGGCAATTATAATTGGAGATCTATCAACAATTGATGGCATAATAAACGAACATAAATCTGGAGAATCCACTACATTTACTGGAATATTAGCACTATGAGCCAGTTTGGAAACTTGCGCATTTACTTGGGTATTGTTAGTAGCGGAAATAATCAAGGTTTGAGTGTTTATATCACCAGCCTCAAAATTTCGTTTTATTAAAGTAATCTTGCCTTGGTCAGCCAAAGCTTGAACATTTGCACAAGCTGATTGGTCAAAACAAGTTATTTGGGCATTTGCCTTTAATAAAAGTGACATTTTTCGGTAGGCTATATCGCCACCGCCAACCACTAAACAAGGCTTTTTCTTAATATCAATAAAAATAGGTAGGTAATTCATCAGATATTCGATCGTTCGAAATAAAAGCTTACATTATAATGTCTTAACGTAAATTAAACACACAAAACACCTATTGTTATGGCTTATGAGCACTTTACCTGTCCTTTTTCACATTTAATTCTTAGCGGTCGATGTGGCTGTAAATTTGCTGCCAAAGACTGTGTAGCTGAAAAAGAATTTGGTTCATGCTTGGATCATGATTCGTCAGATTCATGTCAATCTGTCTATTATCACTTACGAGATAACAGTGATTTTGTCTTAAAAACTCACAACGTTAACAATCTTTCGGTTGGTCAGCAGTCCAAAATAAAAATGGGTGGCCTATTAGCTTTACAGGAGTTAATGGGGGTTGATAATGGCGATAAAATTAATGATATTACTAGCTTAGTGGACAAGATCCATGTAAATTATCCAGATTTATCTTTAATTCCTTTTTCAGAACTTATGCCTAGAATTGCCAAGTTTAATTTTAGAAAAAAACGCTAAATTTTTAAAACTTTTTTCACAAAAGGAATTGATATCGGGCTTTTTTGTCTTAAAGATTCCTGGTCTAATTTATCAATCACAGATAATACTTCACTCAAATCCCTAGAAAATACTTTAAATAGATAGGCATAAACTTTATCATCGATATCAAGACTCTTATCTTGCATTTTGCGCTGAATTAAATCAATCTTTTCTTGATCATCAAGCTGTTCTAAACGATAAACAACCGCTAAAGATAATCGAGTTTTAAGATCTTTTAATATGTTCAATTCACCAGGGGGCTTAGAAGCTGAAACAACTAGCTTGGTTTTGGTTTGCTTAATTTGATTATAAAGATCAAATAATTCTTGTTGCTGGATCTCACTTAATTGATCAATATTGTCAACACAGACCCAGTCATAATCAGATAGTGTGTTTAAAAAATCAGAAGGCAGTGTTTGCTTGATGTCTACATAAACTGCTTTTAAATCCTGCTCTAATGCTTTAAAAATACAGCCTTGTAAGAGATGCGTCTTGCCACTAGATTTATCCCCTGAGACAAATACAACTGATGAGTGCTCTTGAGAGAACAAATTGTCAATAAAAGCCAATAATGCTTGATTTTTTTCAACAGAAAAATTACCTAACAGCATCTTTGAGTTTAGAGAAATAGGCAATCCAAGTTGTTTCATCATATCTGTCTTATTTTTTTTCTTGGGAGATGACCTTCTCAATCCAAATCCAAATATAGTCTGCGCCACTTAGGACCGTTGAAGTGGCAACAATGATAAAAAATATCGTACTCCATTGTGCTAGCGCTGGATATAACTGCATAACCACCAAAAATAAGACCAAAGCAATTTGCAATGCAGTATTAATTTTAGATAACTTTGAAGGGGTAAGTAGCTCGTCCTTAGCGGTACCGGCACCAATAAAACTCCCTACCGTGCCAGACACAATCATCACATCACGCAAAAATACTAACACTAACAGCCACATAGGTAACAAGCCAATAATATATAGCGTTATAAAGCTACTCACTAATAGTAGTTTATCGGCAACCGGGTCAAGAATAGAGCCTAGGCGAGATTCAAACGAATAGCGTTTGGCAATCCAGCCATCTAGTCCGTCTGTAATTCCGGCAACAAAAAACAACACCATTGCTAAAAAATATTGATCATTTAACAAAGTCATTACAACAGGTACTGTTAAAATAATGCGTAAAATTGAAAGTGCATTTGGCACACTAGAAAAATTCATTTTTCGATGGGTTCAATTGAGATCTAAAAAAATTAATTATACGGAAAAAACCATATGTCATCATTGACTTACCAAGACTCAGGTGTCGACATTACCAAAGGTAATGACTTAATCGAAAAAATTAAACCAATTGCAAAATCCACAATGCGTGATGGTGTGTTAGCGGGTCTTGGTGGATTTGGTGCTATGTTTGAGCTACCAATTCATAAATACAAAAATCCAGTTCTAATTTCTGGAACAGATGGTGTTGGTACAAAACTTAAAGTAGCTGAAATGCTTAATAAGCATGACACCATTGGCATTGATTTGGTAGCCATGTGTGTTAATGACTTAATTGTACAAGGTGCGGAGCCGTTATTTTTTCTAGATTATTATGCGACTGGTAAGCTAAATATTGAGTTGGCCACGTCGGTTATTCACGGCATTGGTGAAGGTTGTAAAATTTCTGGCTGTGCTTTAATTGGTGGTGAAACTGCTGAAATGCCGGGCATGTATCAAGGTGAAGAATATGACCTTGCCGGATTTTGTGTTGGTATTGCAGATAAAGATAAAGTCATTGATGGTTCAAAAGTATCTAATGGTGACCATATTATCGCCTTAGCTTCTTCAGGTCCTCATTCCAATGGCTATTCTCTTATTCGTAAAGTCTTAGAGCAATCCAAGCCAACAGATGCACAATTACAAGCGCTTATCGAACCTACTAAAATTTATGTTAAATCAGTTTTATCACTGATTGAAAAACACTCAGTCCATGCAATTTCACACATCACTGGTGGTGGACTATTAGAAAATATTCCTAGAGTATTGCCGGACCACTTAGCTGCAAAGCTAGACAGTAAATCTTGGGTATTGCCTGAGATATTCCAGTTTTTACAAGACAATGGCAACATTGACATCATGGAAATGTATCGCGTCTTCAACTGTGGCGCTGGTATGGTTCTTGTTGTGCCTGCCGATCAAAGTGAAGCAGCTATTCAGCATATGAACGAGCAAGGCGAGAAAGCCTGGCTAATTGGTGAAATTGTTGCCAATGAAGGTAATCAAGTTATTATCTAAATGAAAGGTGTTGTCCTAATTTCTGGAAGCGGCTCAAATCTTCAATCTATCATTGATAATGCTGAAGAAATTGATCTAGATATTCAAGCAGTTATTAGCAACAAAGAAGAAGCTTATGGGCTTAAACGCGCCCAGGATGCAAACATCCCCACCCATGCACTTAATCACACACAATTCTCTACCCGAGAAGCGTTTGATCAGCAGCTAAGCCAAATTATTGATCAATATAATCCAAGCATTATTATTTTGGCAGGTTTTATGCGTATTCTCACTGAAGAATTTACACAAAAATACTTAGGAAAAATGCTTAATATTCACCCGTCTTTATTGCCTAAGTTTACAGGCCTTAATACACACCAAAGAGCACTTGATGCTGGTGAAAGTGAACATGGTGTAAGTATTCATTTTGTTACTGATGAATTAGATGGTGGACCTATTATTGCTCAATCTCACGTTAAAGTACTTAAAAATGACACTGCCGATTCACTCGCAAAACGAGTTTTAACAGAGGAGCATAAACTCTTCCCTAAAGTTATACATTGCTTTACCCAGGGGCGATTATCACTTAAAGATAATCGTGCTATACTAGACAGTCAATGTCTATAAAAACTTCACTAATCGTCATAGTCGGGCTCTTTTCAGCAAGCGCTCAAGCGCTCGAACCTCATTTTGCCAAGTACCAGTTATCTATTAATGGCTTGAAAATTGCAGAAGAGACTCGTACATTACATAAATTAGAAAATAACTTTTTCTACACGGCTAACGCCAAAACTACAGGCATTGCCGCACTTGTTAAAAAGTATTCTGTCGCTGCTAGCTCCTCGTTTACAATCGATAAGCTGGGCGTTGATGATATTAGTTATCAAATTATGGAGTTAGAAGATGCGCAAGTTAAAGAAAATTACTCGATTGATGTTAATTCTAAACATCTTAAGGTTATCTCAAACCTAACCAAAACTCAGCCTACTGTCCTAACTTGGGATACCAAGCCTGGTAGCATTGTAGATCCACTTAGTTTATTTTTAGCACTGGCTCATGACTTAAAGAAAACCCCTGAAAAGTCCGAGTTTCATTATCAAGTGGCTAACGGGAAGTCTATCAAACAGCATCATTATAAAAAAACTGGCAATCAGTCAATTAGCTTAAATCAAAAAACAATTAAAGCTATTAAAATTGAAAAAATTGGTGATGGTGACAAGCTAGAGGCATATTTTTTGCCAGAGTATCAATACCTACCTATCTCAATTAAACAAGTTAAAAATGGCAGAAATTACCATTACAAAATTACTAATTATCAACTAGGTGCTTTGTAAATAACTTTGTAAGTACTGGCCTGTATACGATCCTTTAACTTTACTCACCGTTTCTGGAGTACCGGTTGCCACAATACACCCACCTTTGTCTCCCCCTTCAGGGCCTAAATCAACAATCCAATCAGCTGTTTTAATAACATCTAAATTGTGCTCGATAATGACAATGGTATTTTCTCTTTCACGCAGTCGATTAATCACTGATAACAATTGTTTAATATCATGAAAATGTAAGCCAGTTGTAGGTTCGTCCAAGATGTAAAGTGTCTGACCTGTATCAAGTTTTGACAACTCTTTTGCCAGCTTAATACGTTGCGCCTCACCACCTGATAAGGTGGTCGCATTTTGACCTAAGGTAATATATGACAAACCAACATCCATCAAGGTTTGTAATTTTTGTTTAATTTTTGGCATCGGTTCAAAAAACTCTACAGCCGTCTCAACCGTCATATCTAACACTTGTGAGATGGTTTTACCTTTGTACATAATCTCTAAAGTTTCGCGGTTGTATCTATCACCATGACAAACATCACAAGGTACATAAATATCAGGCAAAAAGTGCATCTCTACTTTAATCAACCCGTCTCCCTTACAAGCTTCACAACGCCCGCCTTTGACATTAAAACTAAAGCGTCCTGCCTTATAGCCACGACTTCTAGCTTCTAACGTTTGAGAGAAAAGATCACGAACTAAAGAAAATATGCCTGTATAAGTCGCTGGATTAGAGCGTGGCGTTCTTCCAATTGGGCTTTGATCAATGTTGACGATTTTGTCAAAATGTTCAAGCCCTGTAATGCTGTCAAACTCTGCAGGTGTCGTTTGTGCACGGTTTAAATCACGCGCTGCCAAAGCGTACAAAGTATCATTGATCAGTGTTGATTTGCCCGATCCAGATACACCGGTGACACAAGTCAAAACGCCGACAGGAATAGCTAAA
>CAYYGB010000062.1:0-6130 GCA_964471285.1 uncultured Candidatus Thioglobus sp. | reverse complement strand
TCTGTTTTGGTGGCTGGAAAACATTACGCCCAGTGTGGCCTAAAGATATACGAGCCATCATACTAAGTGTCATCAAAGCGATACCAAAGGCAAAGCTATGAGTGGCAATATTAGGCATCATGTTGATAAAATAAGCAGCGACATGAAGGCCAAAACCCAGTGTTAAAAAACCATAAGACAGGTAAATACTCCATAGCAAGGGCTTTTTCCATACACCTGGGTGATACCAATTGGCGAATCTAATTGAGTGAATAATAAATAGTAAACCAGCCAGTACAGTTGAAATAATCGTTTGAAAAAAGACTTCAACAACAATAAAGGCTAAAAACAAAACTAATGAGGATAGATCTAAAAATTTTGAGTTTTTTAATTCAGTTGTTAAGCCTAAACCGCGTTCAATAAAAAATGGCAATAAACGTCTAGACATCATAAATAACAAGCTAATGATTAGATAAAAACCTAGGTAGATACCTAAATAAACGCCTTGAGAGATAACCCCTAATAGGCCTAAATAAAATAAAACATGAGCAATACTTAGTAATATTAGCTTGCCAACAATACTAATATTGTTCCAATTTTTAGCTTTGATAATCGGCCAGGCAATAGCTAGAGTTGAAAGTATCAAAAAACTGCTGTCAAGCACCGCTTGATAAACAAGAAATTCATTAGCAACAAAAGGTAGAAATCTAGCGCTAACCCATAGTAATGCCAAAGCCAATAAAGGCTTGTTATAAATGGTTTGTATCCCTGTCCAATTTTTACTAGCTGTTAGTAAAAACCCGACTGTAACGACAGAAGCATAGGCAAAAATCATTTCATGGGCATGCCAATCAATCGGGTTGGCGTTATTAATCAAAATGAACGATGGGAAAAACACCATCCACATCAACATGGAAATGATAGCAATCACACCTGAAGCAAAGAAAAAAGGCCTAAATCCTAATCTTAATAAGGGCTTAGTCGAGTATTCTTGGTTTTGATTTAAATTAATCACTTTAGTCAAACATTGTTTCTGCTATTTTTCCTGCCCAATCTGTAAACTCAGGAACGGCAAAAATATCGCCACCAATGGCTCTTTGCATGTCAGAAACTAGCATAACACCCAACTCTTTTTGTGGAAAATCACGTGCGAAGTTAAGAATATTGCCCCAGATTTTTTGAGCATCACCTGTTTCTTTTGCTGCAATCGCTCGCCCTGCTAAGGCCGCACAAATAGCATATTGAAGATCTAGCTCTGTTGGGATGCTTACTTGCTCACCTCTAATAATGGCGTCTAAATCAGGTAAATCAGCCATGTGCTCAACAAAAGTAGTAATTTCAACGCCTGCCACTTCCCCCACACAAGCGCTAGCTGCTTGTCTGAATAAAACTAAGTCATGATCAAATTTTTTCAATGCACGGTGTACAAACTCCCAAGTTCTTGGCGAAGGGAAAGCGACTGGATTATGCGCTGGATCAAATTCAAACAAATGCTCAGGGCGATAGCGTAAAAAACCAATAATACGTTCATCAATTTTATTTTTATAAGCCCAAGCAGCCCAATCATCTAGATTGACAGCAAGCTCATAATGAGAAAATCGATTGGCCAAAGGTGCAGGCATTGAATAAGTAACACCTCGATCGCCTTGTCGGTTGCCAGCTGCAAAAATAACCCAGCCATCTGGCACAACATAATCACCCAGGCGTCTGTCTAAAATAAGCTGATAAGCAGCAGCAGAAACAGTTGGTGGCGCTGAAGTTATTTCATCAAGAAACAAAATACCCTGCTTGCCATGACGTTTTTCATCTGGCAATAATGATGGAATTGACCAGTCAACTAGCTTACCATTTTTAAAGGGGATACCTCGAAGATCACTTGGTTCCATTTGCGATAAACGAATATCAATAATTTCAACATCATGGTTTGAGGCCACTTGAGAGATGATTTGAGACTTGCCAATACCAGGCGCACCCCACAACATAACTGGCGTGTGATGACCATCAAATACCGATTCAAACTCTTGTGTAAGGATTTTACTAACTTGCTCTGGACGCATAATAACTTGAAAAAATGAAAACTGGCCATATTCTACCGTAATAGAAGATAAAATCCCCTGATTATGACTACTACTAATATTACTCCTGAAGAGTTATGGAATTTCCCTTGTGATTACTCGGTCAAAGTGTTTGGAAAAACTTGTCTCGAATTGCACACAACTGTTTGCACGATTGTGGAGCGTCACACTGACAAAATCCATCCTGACAACGTAACCAAAAAGCAAAGCTCAAAAGGTGGCTACGTTTCAATTACGCTAAAAATTATTGCTACCAGCAGAGTACAACTAGATGCTATTAATCAAGATTTACAAGATTGTGAATTGGTCGCTTACGTTTTATAGGCTTGTATGAAGATTGTTGAGTTAGGTCATCAAGAATACTTGTCCACTTGGCAAGCGATGAAAGTTTTTACGGATGCCCGCTCCCCTGACACCGAAGATGAATTGTGGATTGTTGAACACTCTAGTGTCTTTACCCAAGGTATTGCAGGAAAGCCAGAGCACGAACTAAATATTGACCTCATTCCCATTGTAAAAACTGATCGTGGCGGTCAAATTACGTATCATGGCCCTGGACAGCTTGTTATTTATTGTTTGATTGATTTAAAGCGCTTGGGTATTGGGGTTAAAAAAATGGTCTCAATAATTGAGAACTCTATTATTGACTTGTTAAGCTTATATAACATTAAAGCACATCTTGAAAAAGATGCTCCCGGTGTTTATGTAGATCATGCAAAAGTTGCGGCCTTGGGGTTAAAGGTAAAACAAGGAAAAACCTACCACGGACTAAGTTTGAATATTGATATGGACTTAACTCCGTTTGATCAAATTAACCCTTGTGGATATCAAGGGTTGAAAGTAACACAGATGAAAGACTTAGCGGATAATAAGGTTAGTTTTTCAAAGCTTTCTAAGCAACTCTCACAACTACTTATACAACATATTACCAGTGCCAAATAATCATTCATCAGAACAAGAAATTGATATCAAACACCTGAAAGGTGAATCAAAGGTATCTCGTCTTAGGATCAAGCCTGATTCTGAGCGTGCACCTATTCGCAAGCCTAGCTGGATTCGTATTAAACATCCCAGTGGATCAAAGGTAGCAAAATTAAAAAGCACATTAAGAGGTCAGCGATTATTTACAGTATGTGAAGAAGCACAATGCCCCAATCTTGGTGAATGCTTTAACCACGGCACTGCGACCTTTATGATCATGGGGCAAATTTGTACGCGTCGTTGCCCTTTTTGCGATGTTGCACATGGAAAGCCTAAAGTGCTTGATGCTGATGAACCTCAACATTTGGCTGAAACGATTGAAAAAATGCAGCTTAAGTATGTGGTCATTACTTCTGTTGATCGTGACGACTTACGTGATGGTGGTGCAAATCATTTTAAAGAGTGTATTGATGCGGTTAGACAATGCACGCCTAATGTAAAAATTGAAATCTTAACACCTGATTTTAGAGGCCGTGTTGATCAGGCGCTCGAAGTGTTCAAATCTTGCCCTCCTGACGTATTTAACCATAATCTTGAAACAGTGCCGAGCTTGTATCCTAAAGTACGACCAGGGGCAAGTTATGAGTACTCACTTGAATTGTTAAAAGCTTTTAAGATACAACATCCTCATGTCACTACAAAATCAGGATTGATGTTGGGTGTTGGTGAGACTGAGAAACAAGTTATCGATGTATTGAAAGACTTGCGAGCGCATCACGTTGACATGCTTACCTTGGGTCAATATCTACAGCCTAGCAAACATCATTTAGCAGTAGAAGCTTACATACATCCAGACCAATTTGACAAATACAAGGTTATCGCTACAGAGCTTGGTTTTTCACAAGTTGCAAGTGGACCTATGGTCAGATCTTCTTATCATGCTGATCTGCAAGCTGCCGGAGAATCCATTAGCTAAAAATATTTAGATTAAATATTAAGCAAAAAAAATACCGACATAAAGTCGGTATTTTTTTATTTATCACACCCTACTCAGGTGTTTTTAATTAATTACAAATCGTTTTTATCTTCCTTTTTAAGAAGACCATTTGTATCAATTTTTTCATCTTCAGATACTTCATTAGACTTGTTGGCTTTTTTAGCTAAGACTGTCTTAATCCAGTTTTTAGGATCAGCGCTTTGTTTGTCAGATTTAGGCTTCGGCTCTTTATGAATATTGTACTTAGCATCAGAATCAGCATCACCTGGTAGTAGCCCCATATTAACGGCAATGTTGCGACAAGACTCTTCACCTGCTGATAGTGTTCCTAGTGGAATTACAATCAATGTCAGCACTGTAGAAACTAGAACACCAAACAATAGTGAAATAGCCATACCCTGGAAGATAGGGTCAGACAGTATCACACTAGAGCCGCCGACTAATGCAAAAGCAGTAATCATAATTGGTCTAGTTCTTGACGCACATGAGTTAATAACTGCATCAAAAAATGGCGTACCTTTGGCGTACTCTTGCACGGTGAAATCAACTAATAGAATTGAGTTACGCACAATGATACCGGCAAGTGCAATCCAGCCAATCATAGAGGTAGCTGTAAATTCAGCGCCTAATAGCCAATGACCCGGCACAATACCCAATAAAGTTAACGGGATTGGTGCCATGATGATAGCTGGAATGATAAAGTTACCAAACTGCCATACTACAAGCATGTAGATAACCACTAGAGCAACCGCAAATGCAGTACCCATATCACGGAAAGTTTCATAAGTAACTGTCCACTCACCAGACCACTCAAACCCTGGTATGTTTTGATTCTTTGGTGGACCTAAGTATTCACCTTGTAGCTGAGTGCCATCTAGCGTTTGATATTTAAGTAGTAAATCATCAACTGCAAACATCGCATAAATTGGCGCGCTTAAGCGACCAATAGGTTCACCTAGTACATATTCAACATCTGATAAATCCTTATGATAAATTAGATCATCTTGTTTTTTGTAGCTAAACGATCCTAATTCAGAAATAGGAATCATGCTGCCGTTCTGAGCTGGTACAGGTAACTGTGTTAAATAAGACAGTTGAGAGCGCTTTGTAAGTGGCACCTGAAGACAAATTCGTGAAGGTTCTAAAGCGTTTTTCAAACGAATAGTTCCAACATTAAAACTACTCATATCCATTGCTAGAGTTTCTTTAACTTTCATAACACTAACACCAAATCTTGAAGCTTTAGCGGTGTCAACTTGGAAGTCAATGACAGGATATTCATCACGCATTAAATTGTCAACATCTGCCATGGTGCCAGACTCGATAAATAACTCTGTTAAGTCATTGGCTAATTTACGACGAGTTTCCTTGTCTGGGCCATAGATTTCAGCAACTACCGGTCTTAAAACTGGAGGACCTGGCGGCATTTCAACAACTGCATAATCTGCACCAGCCTCTTCTGCAATTTCTTTTAATAAGCCACGTGCTTCTAATGCAATTTCATGGCTTGAACGAGAGCGATCTGCCTTTTCAGCCAATTGAATTTGCAACTCACCCACTGAAGAGGATTGACGTAAGTATGAATGCCTAACTAAACCATTAAAATCAAATGGTTTGGCAGTTCCTGCATACGACTGAATATCAATAACTTCTGTTACGTTTCGAAGCTTTTGCGCCATTAAATGAAGTGTTGAAGCGGTATCTGATAAAGAGGTTCCATCTGGCATGTCAAGCACAACACCAAACTCTGACTTATTATCAAGTGGCAGCATTTTAACTGGCACAGCCGTTGTATAAAACATGGACATGGCTAAAAAGAAAATAACCACTAAGCCAGCAAGAAAGCTCCAACCATAAGCTGCATTATTAAATAATTTGGAAATGGTCGAATGGTAAAAAGCAAACATGATTTTTGCTTCTTTCTCTTCTTTTTCATGCATCTTATGCAAGACATTTAGAGGCGGTACAAATTTCATGATGAAATATGGCGTAAAGACAAAGGCTGCAAACAATGAGAACATCATCGCTACCGAGCCTAACACTGGAATTGGTGCCATGTACGGCCCCATCATGCCACTTACTGCTGCCATTGGTACAAGTGCTGCAACCACTGTAAAGGTTGCTAAAATTGTAGGATTGCCTACTTCACGTACCGCAT
>CAYYGB010000061.1:0-6235 GCA_964471285.1 uncultured Candidatus Thioglobus sp. | reverse complement strand
GCTGTTTTGTCAAAAGCTTCGCCGACTGCATCATCAAGCGATTCTCCTAAAATTTCATACCCACCAATAGCCTTCACATCGATCAACATCGTATGCCCGCCAGATACCAATAAAGCCACAAAAGGAAAGCTAGGCACTTCTTTTTCTAATAAAGGTGCTAATAAATGCCCCTCCATATGATGCACGCCAAGTGAAGGAATTTTAAGACTCCAGGCTAATGATTTTGCCACGGCACTACCCACAAGCAAAGCGCCTGCTAAACCAGGGCCAGCTGTATACGCTATACCGCTAATATCCTTTAATGTTAGATGGGCATCAGCAAGTACTGCTTTAATTAATGGCAAAGCCCGTTGAATGTGATCTCGAGATGCTAGTTCAGGAACAACACCGCCATATTCGCTATGAATCTCTACTTGGGAAAATAACTGATGGCCAATAAGGCCTTTCTCACTATGATACAAACCAATACCTGTTTCATCACATGAGCTTTCAACACCAAGAGTAATGAAAGGCTTAACGAGCATCATTGGACTCACCTAAATAGACTTTTTTAACTTCTGCATTATTAAGAATAGTTTGTTTATCACCCTTAGCAATAATGCTACCTGCATGTAAAACATAAGAATGATCGCAAGTATCAAGCATCTCACGATAATTGTGATCTGTAATTAGCACACCAATGCCTTTGTCTCTTAAATGAAAAATAATTTGCTGGATATCGCCCACAGAAATTGGGTCTACACCTGCAAATGGTTCATCCAATAAAACGAATTTTGGATCCATTGCTAACGCCCTAGCGATTTCAACTCGGCGTCTTTCTCCACCTGATAGGCTTAATCCATTGATATGGCGAATATGCTCAATATTAAACTCAGATAATAATTCGTCCAACCGATATTTTCTTTGCGACTTATTTAGCGTGGTATTAAACTCTAATACAGCTGAAATATTATCCTCAACTGAAAGTTTTCGAAAAATTGATGGCTCTTGTGGCAAGTATCCTAGGCCAAGTTTGGCGCGCTTATGCATGGGCATTTTACTAACTTTAACATTGTTAATAAATACCTCACCTTTATCAGCCCGAACCAGCCCACATGCAATATAAAAACACGTTGTCTTGCCAGCACCATTAGGGCCTAATAAGCCCACAATTTCACCTAATTTAACTTCAAACGAAACATCGGAAACCACTTTACGGCGGGCGTATTTTTTAGAAATATTGGTAACAGTGAGGCGCATAATGACATGATAGAATGATTTATTTTCTACTAGATATCTTACCCTAAATAAGTCGGATTTGTTTAGAGCTACAGACTTCGATCAACTGGCCATTCACTTCCACCATAAGCATTCCTTGAGAATTTATACCTCTGACTATCCCGGCAAATGTTTGATTATTAATGTCCAACTTTACGCGAGTATTTTTTAGATAATCTACTTGCTTCCACGACTGAATAAAATATGAAAGATCGTGAGATTCAAATAATTGACAATTTTTTAAAATATGATTAATTAATAAAGCGGCTAAATTCTCAATAGCGGGTAGTTTTGGAATAATGCTTGCTAAATCTATCCAAGGCGATTGACACTCAAACTTTTGATTCAAATCATAATTCAAACCAAGGCCTATCACAACTGATTGATATTCGCCTTGAACCGTATTCTCAATTAAGATGCCTGCCAACTTCTTATTATCGAAAAATACATCATTTGGCCATTTAAGTTTTATCTGCTTAATGCCAAGCTCTTCTAGCGCATTAACAATCGCAAGTCCAATCACCAGGCTTAGCCCATTTAAGGAAAGATCTGCTCTAAAGACATAACGAATAGATAATAAGACGCTTGCATCTTTTTGACTTAGCCAGGCACGATCATACTGGCCTTTGCCTTGAGTTTGCTCACTAGCAATACAAATTTGAGTTGTATCAGAAAATGCTAAAGCCGACAAATAGTCATTCGTACTAGCAATTGAATCAAAAGCAAAGCACTCAACCGATGAGCCGATTTGATTGGCTAAATTAGAATAATTAGCCACGTAATAACTAGCAACATAAGAGATAGCCACACTGCCGCTGAACCCATATCTTTGGCAGCGCCTGATAACACATGATAGTCGTCTCCAATTCGGTCGACCACTGACTCGATGGCTGAATTAAGAACTTCTACGATTAATACCAAAAAAACAACCATGATTAACAAAACTTTCTCTATCGCAGATTCACCTAGTATTAAAGCCAGAGGAATTAAAACTAACGACAACCAGACTTCTTGCCTAAAAGCAGCTTCAGAGCGGTAACAGGATTTAAGCCCTTTCATTGAAAATTCATACGCAGTAAAAATTCTCTTTAGGCCAACAGCTTCATTTTTCACGAGTCGCTAATTAAATGGTTAAAATAGTTAAATCGATTTTACACATAAACTTAATTATGAGAATAGCATTAGGCGTTGAATACATGGGTACTAATTTCCATGGCTGGCAGTTACAAAAATCTGGCATTCGAACCGTACAAGAGGTTGTGGAAAAAGCACTTTCAAAAATTGCCGATCACCCTGTTAGGGTTTTTTGCTCTGGAAGAACGGATGCTGGTGTACATGCTATTGAACAGGTTATTCATTTTGAAACACAATCAGATCGTGAAGATGATGCCTGGATTTTTGGCGGCAATGTTAACCTTCCTCATGATGTTAACTTTACTTGGGCAAAGCGCGTCGATGATGATTTTCATGCTAGGTTTAACGCAGTTGCTAGACGCTACAATTACAAAATTCACAACTCCAGAATCCGCTCTGCCATTATTGGCCATCATTCACTTTGGGAGCCAAGAGATCTGAATATTGATGACATGAATCAAGCAGCGCAATACCTTCTTGGAAAGCATGATTTTTCAGCCTTTAGAGGCAGCCTGTGTCAAGCAAAATCTCCTATTAAAACCATTGAGTTTATCTATATAACCAAAACCAATGACGAAGTTTTGCTAGACATTAAGGCCAATGCTTTTTTGCATCATATGGTTAGAAATATCGTAGGCACGCTATTAAAAATAGGCAGAGGTGAGAAGCCTGTTGAATGGATGGAGACAGTATTAGCATCTAAACAACGCAAAGAGGCTGGTGCAACAGCCCAGCCTCAAGGTTTATATTTTATAAAAGCGTTTTATTAAACTAGAATACAAGATTCATCATTGTCATCATTACCACTAAGAATAAAATAGTCATAATACTGCCTGCCTTAATAAAGTCTGCGACCTTATAGCCACCTGGACCCATAATCAAAGCATTCACCTGATGTGTTGGGATTAAGAATGAGTTTGAGGTTGCAATCGCTACTGTTAAGGCATAAATTGCAGGATCTGCACCTACCTGAATAGCGATATTAACAGCAATTGGTACCAAGAGAATCGTAGCACCAACGTTAGACATGACCAAGGTAAAGAATGTTGCTAATACTGCGATCGACGCTAGAATAATCCATGGCGCCATATCGCCAACCACTTTAACGGTTTCTTGAGCAATCCATAAAGCAGTACCTGTCTTAGAGACAGCTAAACCTAATGGGATCAAACTGGCTAGTAAAAATACAGTCTTCCAAGAAACCGCTCTATACGCCTCTTCAATCTTCAGTACTTTTGTCAAGATCATGCCAAGTGCGCCAGTCATTAAAGCGATAGAAAGTTTAATATCTGTAAATAAAATCAAGAACAATGCAATTGAAAAGAAGATGCCGGCCCATTTAACCTTATCAGGACGAGATTCTTCTTGAACTGGGTACTCTGATGTCACTACAATAAAATCAGTGTTGTTTTGTAGTCGCTCTAAATCTTCCCAACATACGTGCGCTACTAATGTGTCACCTGATTGAAATGGAAGGTCACGAATGCCCTCGCCTTCTTTTAATGTTTTGCCACCACGGTGAAGAGCAACCATTGCTAAACCATAAGTTTTTCTAAGCCAAACGTCACGAGCTGTTTTTCCAATAAGTGTAGAATTTGGTGGAATAACGACTTCAGCAGTACCACAATTTTGCGTTGACAAAAGATCTGAGAATTTTTCAATCTTATCAGATAAGCTCAATTTAAAGCCTTCAACAAAACTATCTAAATCTTCTTTAGAGGTCAGTAAGCCTAATGTCATGTTAGCTTCAATTGCAGTACTACGGTCAACCGAATCATGACCAACTAAACTGTTATTGTTAGCATCTTGGATGGCTACAATCCTCACACGTGAGATGGTTTCAATATCATCAAGCTTCATACCAACTAGGTTGCTGTCTGCTGGCACACCAACTTCATATAAATCGTAGTTAATCTTATAAACTTCTTGGAAATGTTCAACCGCAGAAACTGATTCTGAACGGTCTTCTTTCACAGTTGGTAGTACAAACTTACCCGCAACAACAAAATAAATAATACCCGTTGCCACTAAAGCGATACCGATTGGCGTTACTGAGAATAAACCCCAAGTATCCATCTGATTTTCAACAGGTAAACCTTGGTTGGTTGTTAGAATAAGATCATTTAGTAAGATTAACGGGCTTGATCCTACCATTGTCATGGTGCCACCTAAAATAGCTGTAAAACCCATTGGCATCAAAAGTCTCGACATTGGAACGCCTGAGCGCGAAGAGATTCTACTCACTACTGGAATAAATAAAGCAGCTGCGCCAACGTTTTGCATAAATGACGAAATAAAACCAACTGCTGAAGACACAATAGGAATAATTCTTGTTTCAGAGCGTCCGCCCACTTTAAGAATAAAAGCAGCCACCTTTGTCATTAGGCCAGTTTTATCAAGTCCTGCACCAATAATCATCACTGCAACAATCGACATAACCGCATTAGATGAGAATCCGTCAAACAATCTTTCATTGTCAACCAAGCCACTCTCAAGACCCATAATCGAATAAACCAATGGTAGCGATGTTAAACCCAAAATAACCATAACGGTGATTGCGGCTTCATCAACCTCAACAACTTCAAATGCAAAAAGGTAAATGGTTAATAATAAAATACCGAGCATCCATGCAATTGGTGCCGTAGGGGCAACAAGAGCAAGCCAAAAGCTAAAAGCTAAAAAGATGATAGCTGCAATAATTTTTATATTAGACATGAATCCCTTTTTTTATAAATAAATAATAAGCCTATTATTATAATGTATTAATCATATTATGAACTATTGATATTCTCAAAATATCGTTAGTTAAATTCAAAAAAGTGCTGATTTTGGCCTTGTAGCTGTCATTAATCATATCCTCTTCTATTTCACTCTTTTAAATGTTTGACAGTGTGACTATGATAAAATTTTACAGAACCATAAGTCGAACCAACCGCCAAAGGAAAAATGTGTAATCATAACGACTACGAAGAAGACATTAAACAATTGTTTATTAACAATAGTCAGTGGGTTGATGAAATCAATCAACGTGATGCATCATTCTTTTCTAATCTTGCTACACAACAAACACCTGAGTACCTATGGATTGGCTGCTCCGATAGTCGTGTTCCCGCCAATGAGTTAGTAAAAATGGATCCTGGCACGATTTTTGTACATCGTAATATTGCCAACTTAGTTAATTCAAGTGATATGAATATCTTAGCGGTCATTCAATTTGCCGTTGAAATTCTTAAAGTTAAGCATATTATAGTGAACGGACACTATGGCTGCGGTGGCGTCCAAGCAGCGATAAATACCAGTAATCCTGATTTAATTGATAATTGGATCAGATCTATTCGTAAATACTATCAACGTGCCAAAAGTGAGCTGAAAAATCTTTCCAAGGATGAGCAGGTAGATAGGTTATGTGAAATAAACGTAGTTGAGCAGGTGCGTAATATATGCCACATCCCTGTCATTAAAAAAGCTTGGAGAGACGGTCAGGCTTTATCTATCCATGGTTTTATTTATGACATCAAAGATGGTCACTTGCACAATCTGAATGTTACGGTTGATAATGCTGATGATGCTGAAAAAGCGGTATCTAGAAAGTAAAAATTTAGATACCTAGAACTCAAATAACAGCTTTAAAAATCTTCATCCCAATCAACTAATATCTGACGCTTATCCATATCAATTGATATCAAGAAAGGCTCAATATAAGGCACCCAATGTTCTTTTTTACCGTTAACAACCATGACGTTATTAGCGCCTGTATCAACCATATAGGAAATAGTGCCTAAAACAATACCTTGGCTATTAATCACTTCTAGTCCTGTTAGTTCGTCCCAATAGTACTCGCCCT
>CAYYGB010000060.1:0-6515 GCA_964471285.1 uncultured Candidatus Thioglobus sp. | reverse complement strand
TCAGTGATTGATTATGTGATAGTGCATGAGTTGTGCCACAGTGTTCATAAAAACCATTCGAAGAATTTTTGGCAATTGGTATTTAGCATTTTTCCAAACTATAAAGCCAGCAAACGCTGGCTTCAAGACAATGGTCATAGGTTGCAAAACCTATGAGAATTTAACGATTATTTATCGTTAAACTTAGTCGTTGCATCTTCCATGGCTGCTTTTAAGCTACCCATTTGAGACATTTCAACAATAATATCACCGCCACCAACAAGTTGACTGTTCATGTAAATTTGTGGGAAAGTTGGCCAATCTTGGAAAGCTGGTAAGTTTTGCATAACCTCTTGGTCTTCAAAAATATTTACATAAGCAAACTCAACGCCCGTAGAAGAAAGTGTTTGCGCTGCTGTTGCTGAAAATCCACATTGTGGAAATTGAGGTGTACCTTTCATATAAAGTACGACTGGTGCGCTATCTACTTGCGCTTGAATTCTTTGCATTACATCCATGATTACATCCTTTTCTTGTGCTTGTAAAAACCTAGTATTTTACTCGTATATTATGCTTTTATGATTTAATTGCTTGAGCAATTGTATATTTTTGCCCTTGTTTGAGTTTTTTGTAATTACCAAAAACTGATTTAAAGTTATCTTTAATAAAATGTCGTAGGCCGTTAATGGTTACAAAAGTGATCTTACCGCCCGGTTTAAGTGCATCATACGCATCATACAAAATAATGCTTAGTTGCTCTCTGCCAACTTTTGCGGGGACATTAGATATCACTTGATCAAAGTAATTCTGCTTACCAACAGCTGAAAATGCATCGGACAAATAAGCTTGGGCATTATTAATATGATTAAGCTCAGCATTGATATTTGACAACTCAACCGCCACAAAATCTTTATCCACCATATGCACTTCCCCTTGCGGGCAAGACTTAGCCACACTAAGTCCAATAGGGCCGTAACCACAACCTAAATCTAGACATTTGTCATCCTCGGCGATATCAAGATATTTCATAAACATAACTGTACCGTCATCAATCGCTCTAGGGCTAAATACACCCCAGCGAGTTTTTAAATGTAGCTTATGGCCCATTAAATCTGATTCGATAAGTAAGTCTTGTTTGAGTTTTGGGATATCTTGACGATTAAACATTTTTATTTTTATTTGTTGTTTTTAGTGCTTTTTTCTTAGCTTTAGCGGCAATAACCTGGCTAGCATTATCCCCAATATGCTCTTCCCCTCTGGCTTTGGCCAGCTGAACTTGTTTTTCTCTTTCGCGATAACGACTTACTTGGTCTGTACTTTTAGAGCCATGACACCTTGGACAAGATACGCCTTTTTCGTAATGCTCGTGTGCCTTATCTTGTTCAGTAATTGGGTAACGACAAGCGTGACATTGGTCATATTGACCTTGCTCTAAGTTATGTTTAACAGCGACACGGTCGTCAAAAACAAAACATTCACCCTCCCATAAACTACCTTCTTTTGGCATCTGCTCAAGGTACTTAAGAATGCCGCCTTGAAGATGATAAACCGTGTCAAAGCCTTGAGTTTTTAAATAGGCGGTTGACTTTTCACAGCGAATGCCGCCGGTACAAAACATGGCTACTTTTTTGCCTCGATATTGCTCTAAATTGTTCTTAGTGTACTCTGGAAACTCTCTAAAAGTTTCGGTAACAGGGTTGATAGCGCCTTTAAAACTCCCAATTTCATACTCATAGTTATTTCTGGTATCTATCAAAATAACATCAGGATCACTGATTAATTCATTCCAATCTTGTGGAGATACGTAGGTACCTACTGACTCTTTTGGATCAATCCCTGCTACACCCAAAGTAACAATTTCTTTTTTTAGTTTTACTTTTAAGCGCTTAAAAGGTAATTCTTTACTTTGAGAAAACTTAATTTCTAATTGATTAAAACGCCCGTCCTTATCTAAAAAATCTAACAACTGATCAATTGATTCTTGAGTGCCTGATATCGTGCCGTTCAAACCTTCTAAAGCTAACAAAATTGTACCTTTGATCTCAAGCTTAACCATTAACGCGCGCAAAGGCTCTCTGAACTCTTCGAAATCATCTAAACGGACAAATTGATACAGGGCGCAAACTGAAAACATAAAAAATTTTAACAACTAATCAAATAAATCTATTTTACCGTATACGTATAATTTCAATATATAAAATGGGGTCATTTATACAAATCACAATAAACCTCATTTAAAATCTGGGTAATATCCGTATAATGCCACTCCTACTTAAAAAATTTATACTGACATTGTTTGACTCGATGACAAAATAGCTGACATGAATAGACCTGAATTACTTTCTCCTGCCGGCTCCTTAAAACACATGCGCTATGCTTACTCATATGGTGCGGATGCAGTTTACGCTGGGCAGCCTAGATACTCACTTCGAGTGCGTAACAACTCATTTGATTTTGATACTTTAAAACAAGGTATTAGTGAGGCGCACGAAAACAATAAAAAATTCTTTGTTGCTTCAAATATCATCCCTCACAATAGCAAAATTAAAACCTACATGAAGGATATTGAGCCAGTGATTGAGCTCAAGCCTGATGCCTTGATTATGGCAGATCCTGGTTTAATTATGATGGTGAAAGAAAAATTCCCTGAGCAAGTCATTCATCTTTCTGTACAAGCAAATACTGTTAATTATGCTACGGTAAAATTTTGGGAAAATGCTGGCATTAGTCGCATTATTCTTTCTCGTGAATTATCATTAGATGAGGTTCAAGAAATACGCCAAGAGTGCCCTGATATCGAACTAGAAGTATTTGTCCATGGCGCACTTTGTATTGCTTATTCTGGTCGTTGCTTATTGTCGGGTTATTTTAACCATAGAGATCCAAATCAAGGCTCATGTACTAATTCTTGTCGCTGGAAATACGATGTTAAAGAAGCAGCGGAAACCATTGAGGGAGATATTAAAGCTGTTGAAATTAAAGCGCCAATGGATCAAGTGGTGTTATTAGAGGAAGAAGGTCGCCCTGGTGAGCAAATGCCCGCCTATGAGGATGAGCATGGCACTTACATCATGAACTCTAAAGATTTACGCGCTATTGAGCATGTTCACACGTTAACCAAAATGGGTATTAACTCTTTAAAAATTGAAGGCAGAACTAAGTCTCACTACTACGCTGCACGCACTGCACAAGTCTATCGACAAGCCATTGATGACGCTGTAGCTGGCAGAGAGTTTAATCCTGAAGCGTTTGGCGTATTGGAAAACTTGGCTAATCGTGGCTATACTGATGGCTTTTATCGTAGGCATCAACCTGAAGAATTACAGACCTATTTTGATAACTACTCTCGCTCCCATAAGCAACAAGTAGTGGGTGAAATCATAGATTACAAAGATGGAAAGGCGCTGATTGAAGCTAAAAACAAATTTAGTGTGGGAGATTCTATTGAAGTAATCTTGCCAGATGGCTGCTTTAACGCCACAGTTGAATCCATGATTACTGAGTACAACGAAGTGCTAGAAGTTGCCAAAGGTAGTGGCTATCGAGTGTGGATTCCAATGAAAGATATCAAGCCTGAACTGGGCTTTATTGCTAGAAATTTTGATGAAAAAATTCAAATAAAAACTAAGAATATTCAAAAAGATCCCGAACAGAAAATTCGTCGCCCTTCTTGGTAGATAATTTACCTACTCACGTATAATAAGTCTCTTTGCAACAGAGTTATATTAGCGTGCTTGATCAAATTCACTCACCACAGGATATCAAAAAACTTGATTTAGATCAGTTGCAATCCTTGGCAGATGAGATTCGAGCCTTTCTAATACAAACTATTCAAAAAACGGGTGGACATTTAGCACCAAATCTAGGCACAATCGAAATGACGATTGCCATGCATTATGTGTTTGATACCCCTGAAGATAGCTTTGTTTTTGATGTCGGCCATCAAGCCTACACTCATAAAATTCTTACAGGTCGACTCGACAAAATGTCAACTTTACGCCAAAAAGATGGCATTTCAGGCTTCACCAAGCGTAGTGAAAGTGAGCATGATAGTTTTGGTGCTGGGCATGCCTCAACTTCGATTAGTGCTGCATTGGGTATTGCCATTGGTAATCGTCTTCATAAGAATACTAAGAAATCCATCGCTGTGATTGGTGATGGTGCCTTAACCGGTGGCATGTCTTTTGAAGCACTTAATCATGCAGGTGATTCGAATGCTGATTTACTCATAATCTTGAATGACAATGACATGAGTATTTCTAAAAATGTCGGCGCCATGAATAAATATTTGACCAAGCTGATCTCTGGAAAAATATACTCAACCATGAAAACTAAATCATTAGATTTTCTTGAAAAAGTACCAATGATTCACGAGTTTGCTAGGCGCTCAGAAGAGCATTTAAAAGGCATGGTATTGCCAAGTACTTTGTTTGAAGAATTAGGGCTTGATTATTTTGGGCCGATTGATGGTCACGACCTTCCAACATTAGTCAAAACATTACAGAATTTAAAGTTTCAAGAAAAGCCTCGTCTATTGCATATTATTACCAAGAAAGGTTATGGGTTAGAGCGTGCTGAAAAAGATCCTTGTAAATTTCATGGCGTGGCCCCTGCTCAATCTGAAGCCAGCACATTACCAAGCTATAGCGATGTATTTGGCACTTGGATTAACAACGCTGCTAAACAAAACACAGATTTAATTGCCATAACCCCTGCCATGTGTACCGGCTCAGGCATGAGTACCTTTGAAAAAGACTTTCCTGATCAATATTTTGATGTGGGTATTGCCGAGCAACACGCCATTACATTTGCAGGTGGATTAGCTGTGCAAGGGTTTAAACCAGTTGTTGCCATTTACTCTACTTTTTTACAACGTGGTTATGATCAACTCATTCATGACATCGCTCTACAAGAATTAAACGTAGTTTTTGCCATTGATCGAGCAGGATTGGTTGGCGCTGATGGCGCCACTCATGCTGGTAGCTTTGACTTAAGCTTTTTGCGTTGCATTCCAAACTTAGTTGTTATGTCTCCGAGTAATTCAGCTCAAATGTATCAAATGCTTAATACCGCATTTGAAACTAAAGGTGTATTTTGTGTGCGCTACCCAAGAGGTACTTCAGTTATCGAAGATTACGTTAGTACAGAGCAAATTCAGATTGGCAAGGCTGACGTGGTTCGCCAAGGTGCTGATATTGCGATACTCGCCTTCGGCACTATGCTAGATTACGCCCTAGAAGCGGCAGAATCGATCAACGCAACCGTGGTTGATATGCGTTTTGTGAAGCCACTGGATGAGGCGCTATTAATAGAGCTTTCTAAGACTCATACTCAGTTTATATCTATTGAAGATAATGCAATTCTTGGTGGCGCTGGTAGTAGTGTTAGTGAGTTTTTCCATCAACAAGGTATTAACACTTCCCTTAAAATTCTTGGTTTGCCTGATATATTTACCGAACAAGGTACGCAAGCTCAATTACATGAGCTATATGGTTTAGATGCTAAAGCAATTATTGCTGCTAGCCAAGCATGAAAAAACTATTAAAACGCTATAGTCCAAATCCTCATGAAGTAAAAAATCATAAGCACTTAGGTTGGCTTAGTAAGCACCTGCATGATCCTAGCTTATGGAATTTCAATCGAAAATCAATCTCTAAAGCTTTTGCGGTTGGTTTATTTTTTGCTTTTATTCCTGTCCCTTTTCAAATGCTGCTTGCTGCACCAGGTGCGGTTATTTTTAGTGCCAACTTGCCTTTAACTATCGCTCTGGTATGGATTACCAATCCACTGACCATGGCGCCTATTTATTATGGGTGTTATAAGCTAGGTGCTTGGCTACTTGGCGTTCAAATTGAGGCTGATTTTGTCATGTCACTTGAATATGTTTGGCAAGTATTTGATACGATTTGGCAGCCATTCTTGTTGGGTTGTTTGACAGTTTCAGTCGTCAGTGCGGTGGCTGGCTATTTTAGTATTCAGTTTATTTATCGATACCGAGTTTATAGACGTTCAAAAAAACTATAAATTATCTAAACCAAGTTTGAGTTGTGCTCTAATTTTTTCTTCTAGGGCGTCAACTAAATTCTCATTACTTACTTTTTTGTGAGTTTTCCCATCAACGTACATCAAGTTCGGCTCTCCACCTGTTAAGCCAACGGATACCGCTTTTGCTTCACCCGGGCCATTCACAACACAACCAATAACAGCAACATCGATCGGCTCACTAATATCTTCTAAGCGTGATTCTAATTCATTCACTACCTTAACGACGTCAAATTTTTGACGAGAACAGGATGGGCAGGCAATTAAATTAACGCCTTTTTGCCTTAAGCCTAATGATTTAAGAATATCGAAACCCACGCGAACTTCGTCTACTGGATCAGAAGCCAGGGAGACGCGAATAGTATCGCCAATTCCCTCAGCAAGTAATAAACCTAGACCAACAGATGATTTGACCGTACCAGAACGCAGAGAGCCTGCCTCAGTGATGCCGAGATGTAATGGGTTATCAATTTGAGAGGCCAGTTGCTTGTAAG
>CAYYGB010000059.1:0-6580 GCA_964471285.1 uncultured Candidatus Thioglobus sp. | reverse complement strand
ATACCATATAAGCAATCAATATGATCTTGTCGGTTATTCAATGCAGGAATATATTGATACTTTTCACCACCAGCCTGCATAAAATATTCCTTATTTTCCTCTTCGATCTCTTCAATAGTTTCAAGACAATCGGCAGAAAACCCTGGGCAAATAACCTGAATATTCTTAACACCCTTGTCTGGTAGACTTTTAAGGGTCTCATCGGTATAGTCTTTCATCCATTCTTCCCTACCAAAACGAGATTGATATGTCATTTTGTAAGTATCTGGCTCCATCTCTAGCTTTTTAGCTAATAGATAAGTTGTTTGACAACAATGACAAGGATAGCTGTCTCCATTATTAAAATATCTTCTTGGTATCCCATGATAGGACATTAGTAGTAAATCGGGCTTTTCATTTTCCTTTTGAAAGTCTTTTACGCTGTTTGCTAATGCGCTAATGTAGCGCTCATCATTAAAATAATGATTAACAAATTGCATTTCAGGAACCCTTCTCCAAGTTTTTATTTCATCGGCAACTGCATCAAAAGTAGACCCTGTAGTTGCTGATGCATACTGAGGATATAAAGGCAGTACAATAATTTTATCGCATTCTGCTTTTTCTAAAATTCTCAATGCAGATTTGATCGAAGGATTACCATAACGCATGCCTAGCTCTACTTGATACTTGCCTGGATGAATTTTATCAAATTGTATCTGGAGTGATTTCTTTTGCTGCTTTGAAATATCAAATAATGGGGATCCAGTACCAAAAGCACCCCACACTGACGCATACGATTGGGCAGATTTCTTGGGCCTAAAGTTAAGGATAATGAAATTTAATATCATCTTCCAAATCCATCTAGCTGGAGGTGGCTCAACTACTCTTGTGTCTGATAAGAATTCTTTTAAATAGATTTTAAGTCCAGATTTGGTTGGGGAATCTGGCGTACCTAAATTAGTAACCAAAACTCCAATTTTGTCCTGGCCAATAGGCTCATAACGTGTCGTACATTTATACATAATTCTCCTAACTAAATGTTGGCCCTAAGCGCTAACTCTTTAGGATAAGGGTTAAGATAATATTGAGTTGATAGATAATCATTTTTATATCTTCTTTGAAATAAGTTTAAAAGTGCCATAGGTGTTGATAGTGGCACTTCATAATTTTTATAGGAATCAAAAATAGATAACAGCTCTTGCTTTGAATCAGCGTCTAATTCATTTTTAAAATATCCCATTATATGTTGCATAGTATTAATATGCTTGTTTCTTGAAGCTTGAATCTTCATTATTTGCATAAACTCTTTTAAATACATATCTCGAATTCCTTCTATATTATCATGGCGAGCAGTAGCAGCGATTCTTCCTAGTATGGAGGGATATTGAGAGCCTCTTGTCATAATAGAGTATTTATAAGATGCATGAAAGTCTAGTAAGTCACTAACGGTATTTTCAGTCATGGAAAAACGATAATGTGCATATACACGCTCTAAAAAATTCTCTTTAATCTTGCTATCATTCAATCTACCTTCATCTTCGATTGGAATATTTGGATTAACTTGTGTAAAAATTTGAGTGAATGCTCCAATACCACTGTAATCTGGCATTTTATTGCCATCTTGATAGATTGGCACCCTTTCAATGCCACAGCTAGGTGATTTACTTTTAAAGATAAAGCCATTCAACTGATCGGCTAATAGTAAAGATTCCTCCTGTGCAAATTTATGCATAGGTTCACTATAATCAATAGCATGATCATCCCTATCTACTAAGAGAATTCCTTTATTAGAATTGTACAAATGTATTGGTGGCCTAGGTGTGCCCATTCCAGCACCCACTTCAGGGCAAACAGTAACAGGATTAAAATAATGGCTAGCCACTTCATTAACAAATTTATTGTTTTTATGGCTGCCATCAAAGCGGACCTTATGTCCCATTAAACAGGCACTAATTCCTATATTTGGCTTAGTTTGATTGTTGTCGAAATTTTCCATAATTTAAATTATATACAACTACCTCGACAAATACTTATACAAAAATAAATTTATTGTATAATTCGACTTAATATGAAAAATAATCAACTATTCCCAATTAGAGAATTGGGCTCCATTACTGGAGTAAATGCATCGACATTAAGAGCCTGGGAAAGGCGCTATGGCTTATTAAAACCCGCAAGAACACCAAAAGGACATCGATTATATGCCCAAGAAGATGTTGATATTGTCGAGAGAATCAAGCAGCTAATAAATGATGGACATGGCTTTACTAGTATTAAAAAAATAATTCAATCTGCTTCAAATTCTAGTTTACTAGAAGATACAAAGGATATTTGGCAAACACCAATTCATGATATTAAAACAGCGGTATCTGATTATAGTTACGCACGCGTTGATTCTATATTTAATGAGATTAGCTCGTTGTATCCGATCGAAATGGTGTCTGAAAAATTTATAAGACCATTGCTTGAACACTATCGACAAAATGATTTATTAATCGCAGAGTCAGGATTTTTTAACAAATGGTTGCAAATCCGACTTTCTTCTAGATTTCATCATGATAACTGCCTTTCTCATAATGCTAAAAAAATCATATTCTCTGGCCCTCCAGAGCATGAGACGGAATTAATGTTAGTGAGTAATATGATTATCTCACAGGGTTATCAGGCGATGTTTTTTGGAAGCCTTCTGCCACTAAATAATATCGCTTCAGTAGTAGAGAAGTCTGCTGCAAAGGCTTTATTTATTATGCCAAATCAGCATTTGATTGAGCAATTAGATGATTTTAGTCAATCAATTAAAAGTCTTAATATTCCTGTTTTCTTATTTGGAGAGACTATAGCTACTGTAGGAGCAATTAATGAAGACAGTCAAAAACTTAAATCTAGTTTAGAGAATTTTACTGTTATTGATAGAATAATCCGATCCACCTTAGAGCCTTTAGGAGTTAAATTTCTAGGCAATAATAGCGCAGTAGCTGTTAATATTTTTCGACAACAAATGCGGCATCAATATCATGAATAATTTAATTTGGTTTAGAAATGATTTGCGCATTCAGAATAATATCACTCTGAAAAAGGCCATTGATTGCTCATCCCATTTAGAAGCTGTTTATATTATTCCAAAAGATGCTGATTGGCATATTGGAGAGGCCGCACAATGGTATCTTCATAAGAGTCTCATTTCTTTAGAAAAGGACTTATTAGAAATTGGCATCGCCTTAAACTTCTATCGAGAAGATACGGCCGAATTCTTCAAGAAAAAAATAGACCAAGATAAAATTGAACGTATATTTTGTACTGAGTCTAATAATCCCATTCAACTTAAGATTGATCAAGAAGTTAACAAACGATTACCAAAAAACTGCCAATTGAGTTATGTTGGTAGGGATACCATTATTAGTCCAGAACAAATAAAGACCAATGATGGTGGCTACTATAAAGTGTATACCCCCTTCTGGAATAAGTTTGAGCAGTTTGTGGGCCAAGAAATATTAGAAAGTCAGCAATGTAATATCCCTTTAAAAAAATACTTTAATTCGGGTGAAAAAAATACTAACGTATTAGATTTAAAATTACTACCTGAAAAGGATTGGTATAAAAAATTTGATAAATACTGGCAACCTGGTGAGCGCAACTCATTAGATAATGTGGATAAATTTATTCAAACTAATCTCTTTAAATATAAAGACCATAGAGATTTTATGTCTGATGATGCAACAGCTAAAATCTCTGCAGCTATTAATTTTGGAGAAATTTCTACAGCCGCTTTGTACCAGAGACTTACCCAAAAACTTTATAGTGCTCATGAGTCATGTGAATTAAGCATTCATATATTTATTAAACAGATGGCATGGAGAGAGTTTGCAAAATACACTTTATTTCATAATTCTGACACCTACTTTAAATCAGCCTATGGCTATTGTGACAGTGATGTTTTATGGAATGGTGATGATATATTGTTTGAACTCTGGAAGACTTCGAAAACTGGTATTCCAATCATAGACTCAGCAATGCAACAACTTCGTGAAGAAGGATGGATGCACAATAGATCAAGAATGATTGTCGCCTCATTTCTAACCAAAAACCTAGGCATACACTGGCTCAAAGGTGCTAAATGGTTTTGGGATAGTTTAGTTGATGCTGACCTTGCTCTTAACTCTATGGGGTGGCAATGGGTAGCTGGAACAGCGCCCTATTCGGCACAATTTAGCCGTATATTTAACCCGACAATACAAACGCAAAAATATGATAAAAAGGGCGCTTATATCAATAAATATTTGCCAAAACAAAACATACTAACCACGCCAATTGTTTCGATCTCAGACTCGGCTCATGCGGCTAAACAAAGATATAAGAAAATTATATCAATGAAATGACACAGGAGAATTTACAATGAATGCATTATTATTAGTTGCTCACGGAAGCAGAAAAGAATCTTCAAATACAGAGGTTAAGCAGTTGGCTTTACAAATGCAACGACTCACTGACGGGAAGTTTGATTTAGTTAAACATGGTTTTTTAGAATTAGCAGAGCCATCTATACCTGGTGCAATAGATGATTGCGTGAAATGTGGCGCTACTCATATTACTGTAGTACCTTATTTTCTATCGGCTGGAAGACATGTGACGGAAGATATTCCTGAAGAGATTGCAATCGGTCAAAAGAACAACCCTGATGTTGATATTACAGTTTCGGGTTACCTTGGTGCTCGTAGTGAAATTGCTGAATTATTAATCAAAGCAGCTGTTTATTCTCAAGGAGGGCGCCAATAATGTCTAAGTCTTACAATTTACCAGATACAAAAGGTCACTTTGGTGACTATGGTGGAAATTTTTCAGCAGAAACGTTATTTGAACCACTGCAGTCTTTAGCGCATAATTATGCTGAAGCACTTAAAGATTCAGAGTTTCAAGCTGAATTTGATGATGATTTAAAGCACTATGTTGGTCGCTCTACACCACTTTATCATGCTAAAAATTTAAGTCAAAAAGTTGGTGGCGCACAGATTTATCTTAAACGTGAAGATTTAAACCATACTGGTGCTCATAAAATAAACAATGCTATTGGCCAAGCATTACTTGCTAAGCGAATGGGTAAAACTCGTATTATTGCTGAAACAGGCGCAGGGCAACATGGAGTGGCAACAGCCACTGTCGCAGCACGTCTAGGTATAGAGTGTGTGGTTTACATGGGTGAAGTTGATATCGCTCGTCAGGCACTAAACGTTTTTCGTATGAAGCTACTGGGTGCAACTGTTATTCCTGTTACATCAGGTTCAAAAACACTTAAAGATGCACTAAACGAAGCGATGCGTGACTGGGTAACCAATGTTGATGATACATTCTATATTATCGGCACTGTTGCTGGTCCTCACCCCTATCCAATGATGGTAAGAGACTTTCAGTCTGTTATTGGAAAAGAGGCTAAAGCGCAGTTTAATGACCAAGTCGGTGGGTTACCTGATGCCTTAGTGGCTTGCGTAGGTGGAGGGTCAAATGCAATAGGACTTTTTCATGAATTTATCGATGACACTTCGGTCGGTATTTATGGTGTTGAAGCATCGGGCTTCGGACTGGATACTAATCAACATTCAGCGCCTTTAAATAAGGGAAGACCTGGCGTTCTTCATGGAAATCGTACCTATGTAGTTTGTGATGATAAAGGGCAAATTGGATCCACACATTCAATTTCTGCTGGATTAGACTACCCAGGTGTTGGTCCAGAGCATGCTTATTTAAAAGATTCTGGTAGAGCTACATATGCATCAATTACTGATGATGAGGCGCTAGCTGCATTTCATACTTTAACGAAAGTAGAGGGTATCTTGCCAGCATTAGAATCTTCGCATGCTGTTGCTTATGCAATCAAACTTGCTAAAGAGTTAGGTCAAGATAAAAATATCATTGTAAATCTCTCAGGTAGAGGGGACAAAGATATTGATACCGTCAGATCAATTATGAAAGAGTTGTAACTGATGATTAAAGTATTTTATGATGGCAAATGTAGCATTTGCTCAAAAGAAATTAATCATTACAAAAATATTGCCCCAAAGGATGTTTTTGAATGGGTAGATGTCACTGAATCAGGCCTTGATTTATCTAAAGAAAATTTTTCACTAGCAGAGGCATTAAAAGTATTACATGTTAAAAATTCTAAAAATGAACTATCTTTAGGCTTGGATGCATTCATTTTAATCTGGTCTAAATTACCTAAGTTTAGGATATTGGCGATTATCACCTCTTTGCCAGTAATAAGGCCTATATTGCGATTTTCATATAAAAAATTTGCGAATTGGCGATTTAAACGAATTAAATACTGCAACATGAATTAACAAAATATGAAAAAACAGTTAATAAAAATATTAATAAGTGTTAGTGGTATTTTGCTAATTATATTTATGTTATCCGGAGTGATTATGAGTGATGTCGAGCTGCCAAAATATGATGTGATTGAGCAAAACTCACCTATCGAAATTAGGCAATATAGTGCATTAATTGTTTCGGAAGTGGTTGTTAAAAATACTAGAAAATTATCTATTAATAAAGGATTTAAATTAATTGCTGATTATATTTTTGGCAATAACCAGCAACAAACGAAAAT
>CAYYGB010000058.1:2304-6606 GCA_964471285.1 uncultured Candidatus Thioglobus sp. | reverse complement strand
AAAGGTATTGATATTCGTTTTATTGAAACCATGCCTATTGGTGCAGCTGGTATCAATGCTCAATCTCAACATATGAGTGAAGAAGAAATTATTGCTAGAATCAAACAGCACCTTCCAAATCAATTAACACCGCTTATAGCAAGCAAAACTGACGGACCTGCTACTAATTACAAAATTAATAACACCAGTACGACAGTCGGCATTATTAGCGCCGTATCTAATCACTTCTGTCAAACCTGTAATCGAGTTAGATTGACTGCTAAAGGTGATCTTATTCTTTGCTTGGGGCAAGAGGATAGTATTTCTTTAAAAGATGCTGTACGCTCTGATTTGAGTGATAATGAAATTAAAGCAATGATTGTAGCTGCGATCAACAAAAAACCCAAAAAACACGTGTTTAATAATTCTATTGATAATATCAGCAATAGACAAATGGCAGAAATTGGCGGTTAAAAATATGAAAATCTTATACTTTGCCTCTCTTAAAGAAAACCTTAAAACTTCACATGAAGAAATTGAATTCAAAGCCGGCACAACTATTGAGCAATTAAAAAATCTATTGGCTGAAAAACACGGCAAACATTATTTTCCAGACAACATTCTTTGCGCAGTTAATCAGGCTATTGCGCTAGACTCTCTTATCATCAAAGAAACGGATGAAGTGGCCTTCTACCCACCTGTTACTGGTGGGTAAGGTTTTTTTAAACCAGCATCATAGCTACATAATAACAATAAGTTAGCGAACTACGCACCTAAGGAGGGAGGTTCAAACCCACCTATATCAAAGGGGAGAGAGAAGCGTGTAATTCACTAACTTATTGTTACGTATTAAGCACTAACAACGTGCTTTTAATCATTAATCTTAAGGTTAATAAATAGTCAAAAGAATGCCCAACAAAATTTAAATAAGAACGATTTAATACTCAAATTTATCCAGTACTCCATCCACGTGGTCGCTTCATGCCTGATATTTTGCAAGCCTGCTTCACGTAGCCATAGGGAAACATGGTAAATAATTTTGCCTTTGCACCTTTCTTATCAAGATCAAAATCAATGGCCATTTGTTTGGTGGTATGTCGAACATCAGGCGCCACACCGTGTTCATCATAATAATAGCGCATAAAATCAAATACCTTCCAATATTCATCACTCAGCTCAAGCTGTTCTGAATTACCCAATTCAACTGCTATATCATGATTCCAATCTTCTGGATAAATCAAATAACCTTCAGGATCTAGCTCAATATCTTTATTATTTATCTTCATATTAAATTAACTCCTTCTTTTATATTTACCTAGCAAAAATTTTGAAAGTTAGTATCAGATTTATTCTGACCATCTTCATGACCAGACTTATATTCGCTGGTTACTCTTTGCTCTTCAATTTCTGGATTGTTAAGATAACCAGCTACCCAGCCTTGGATATAGTTATCATCAACACCTATCTCTTCCATTTTTTTTACACTATCAAAATAATAGGACATAGCCACCTTCCTCTATAAATGTGTCTTAATACGCTTTGTTCTAACAATTTGATATGGGCGCACCAAATAAGATAATGGTACCGACCAAACATGCACCAAGCGCGTGAATGGAAATACCAAGAATAATGTCATACCAAATAACATATGCAACTTATAAGTATAAGAAACACCAGCTAGTAAAGTTGGATCAACACTTAGAGTGGCAATACTCTTGACATAGTCAGCTAAAACTAACATAGTTGATACATCTCCTGACTGTGCATGATGCAGTGAGCCAAAAATCGTATTTAGACCTAACAATGCAGTAGCTAATAGCCAAAAAATGACAAAATTATCCCTAAAACGACTCACTGCTTTAACGCGCTCATTACTCATACGACGATAGAAAAGTAGTGCTGCGCCAATTGCTGCCATGCCGCCAAATGCCATACCTGCATAAATTGCAATGTACTGATGCTGAACATCACTTGCAACTAACTGCCACCAACTATGTGGCAGCAACATACCAGCCGCATGTCCAAAGAAAATACCGATAATACCGACATGGAACAAATTACTGGCTAGAACCATACCTTTGTTACCTAGTAATTGCGATGAATCTGCTTTCCAAGTGTACTGCTCTCGATCAAATCGAATCCAGCTACCAAGAATAAAAACCACACCGGCAATATATGGATAAACTCCAAATAAAAAGTTGTCTAAACTCATGTCATTTCCCCTTATGCTGCTTCAGCTAAATAGCTGCGCTTTTCAATAATTCTAATCAACTTAGAATAAGGACTTTGTGCCTCATCTAAATTGTCCGCTATCACTTTAATTACTTTTTTAACATCGCCTAAGAACACGCGCGACTCCATTTCAGTCAACGTTGATACGTATTCCAAAATTAAAGGCAGAAAATCAGGTATCTCTCCTTTATTTACCTCAAAACCCTCATTTTTATAACGCTCAGATAAATCAATTAAAGCAGGGCCGCGACTATTATCATCACCAAAGATGTGATGGGTTATATGTAGATCATGTTCTGGCACCATATCGAAAGTGTCAACATAAGCTTGTTGCATACCTGTCTCTGTATGCACCCCCATCCAAGAGATAAACTCCATAATAGCTTTTTTCTCACCATCATTAATTTCTGATGAATCTTTAACGAATTCAATCACCGAATCCAAGTTCTCCATCAATTCTTTATCTGGATAATCAATAAGTTTTGCTATAACCTTAAATATTTGCATGTTAATTCTCCTTAACTTTTATGCCTAGGCATGTTTTCTACTGGAATAAATGATTTCTTACGTGCTGATGGGAATAAGCTAAACCCTGAGCCACCATCTGACCCATGAGAACTTGTGTTACCACCAGAAAATCCATTCTGACCCTGGAAACCATACGGATCTTCATGTCGCATCTCTTCGTGTGAAGTTGGAATAACGAAACGATCTTCATAGTTTGCAATTCCTAGCATTTGATACATCTCCTCAGCTTGTTCAACACTTAAACCTGCGTCTGCTAACACTTCCTTACCATCAGTACCATCAACAGCTTTGAAACGCTGATGTGCACGCATTGCTAGAAGTTTACTCATTGAACTTATAATTGGCTTTTCATCACCTGCAGTAAACAAATTAGCCAAATATTTAGCTGGGAATCTCATAGCATCTACCGTTGGAAGAATGCCGTTTGATGTTTCAATATTACCTTTATCAATCTGAGATTGAACCGGAGACAATGGTGGCACATACCACATCATTGGCAAGGTTCTATATTCAGGGTGAATTGGGAAAGCAATCTTCCAATCCATAACCATTTTATAAACAGGCGATTTTTGAGCAGCATCAATCCATGATTGTGGCACACCATCTTCTAGCGCTTGCTTGATAACTTCAGGATCATTTGGATCCATGAATACATCTAGATGTTCTTGATATAAATCTGTTTCATTTGGTGTAGCAGCTGTATCGCCAATTTTGTCAGCATCATATAACATAACGCCAACATAACGAATACGTCCTACACACGATTCTGCACAAGCCATTGGCAAGCCAGATTCGATACGCGGATAACAGCCAATACATTTTTCAGATTTTCCTGATTCCCAATTGTAATAAACTTTCTTATAAGGACAGCCAGTTACACACATTCTCCAGCCACGACATTTATCTTGATCAACCAAAACAATACCGTCTTCTTCACGCTTGTAAATTGCGCCAGATGGGCAAGATGCTGCACAAGCTGGATTAAGACAATGATTACAAAGACGTGGGAGGTACATATGGAATGTATTCTCAAAGTCTTTGTACATTTCTTTATCTACATTTTTAAAGTTAACATCCTTAGATCGTTTTTCAAACTCACCGGCTAGGTCATCTTCCCAGTTAGGGCCCCATTCAATCTTATCCATATCTTTTCCTGTGATTTGCGACACAGGGCGTGCAGTGGGTGTTGCCTCTGAAAGAGGAGACGACTGCAATTTATGATATTTAAAATCATATGGCTCATAGTAATCATCAACTTCTGGCATATCAGGATTAGCAAAGATATTAGCCAATTTACTCATACGGCCACCGGCCTTAAGCTCTAGCTTATTCTTAACGAGTTCCCAGCCACCTTTCCATTTACTTTGGTCTTCCCAATTTTTAGGAAAACCAATACCAGGCTTAGATTCAACATTGTTAAACCAGGCATATTCAACACCTTTTCGGTTTGTCCAAATATTTTTACAGGTGACTGAACAAGTATGACAACCAATACACTTGTCTAGGTTTAGTACCATTGAAATTTGTGCTCTTATTTTCATTTTCTCTTCTCCTAGATAGTTT
>CAYYGB010000058.1:0-2294 GCA_964471285.1 uncultured Candidatus Thioglobus sp. | reverse complement strand
TTCTTTTTCGCTTCCCTCTCTGGTGTTAATGGTCTTTCTAACCAATCATCATATTGATCTTCAATCTTGTGAACGATAACGTATTCATCACGATTTGATCCCACCGTACCGTAATAGTTAAATGAGTAAGACAGTTGTGCGTAGCCACCAATCATATGAGTTGGTTTAGGCACTGTTCTGGTTACTGAATTTAAGATGCCACCACGCTTTCCTGTGGTTGGCGAACCTGGAACGTTAACAATCTTCTCTTGAGCGTGATACATCATTGCCATACCATTTGGCACTCTTTGAGAAACGACAACTCTAGCCGTTGTTGCACCATTATCATTCACTGCTTCTACCCAGTCGTTATCTTCCAAACCAACTGACTTAGCATCTTCTTCAGAAATCCAGAAGTATGGACCGCCACGGAAAAGTGTTAACATTCTTAGGTTGTCTTGATAAGTTGAATGAATACCCCATTTTGAGTGTGGTGTAATCCAGTTAAGCACTAAGTGAGGTTTATTTTTAACATTCTCAGGAATATTATTATGCGTCTTAAGATCAATTGGTGGCTTGTAGGCACAGAATCCCTCGCCAAAGTCTAGCATCCACTCATGATCTTGGTAAAACTGTGCACGACCTGTTAGTGTTCTTAATGGAATATGCTCATGTAAGTTTGTATAACAAGCACTGTAACTTACATCTTCAGATTCAATACCAGACCAAGTTGGTGCAGTAATAATCTTGCGTGGCTGCGAAACAATGTCTCGATACGTAATCTTCTCATCTTGACGACCCTTGTAAAGATGCGAGTGATCAACGCCAGTTTTCTTAGATTGTGCACTCCAAGATTTGTGTGCTACTTCACCGTTAGTTTCAGGTGCCATACGCATCACCGCATCACACACATGAATATCTTCAGCAAGTGATGGCATACCCTTAGAAACACCCTCTTCTTTAATAACACCATTAAGTATGGCAAGCTCTTCTACTTCTTTCTCTGTGTTCCAATCAATGCCTTTAATGTTGTTGCCCAGTTTGTTCATTAATGGACCTAGGGCAATATATTTTGCATAAGTACTTGGGAAATCTCTTTCAACCACTTTAAAGATTGGCGCCGTCTTACCTGGAATAAGATCACACTCACCCTTCTTCCAATCCTTCACCTCTCCAAATGGTTGTGCCATTGCCATCGGTGTATCGTGTTGCATTGGCAGTGATACCACGTCTTTTTGCACACCTAGATGTTTCTCTGAAAGCTCTGAGAACTTCTTAGCAATTGTTTTAAAGATTTGCCAGTCAGATTTAGACTCCCAAGCCGGATCAACCGCTTTACCAAGTGGATGAATAAACGGATGCATGTCTGTTGTATTAAGATCTGCCTTTTCATACCAAGTTGCTGTTGGCAGTACGATATCTGAATAAGCGCCCGTTGAATTTAAACGGAAGTTAATGTCAACCATTAAGTCTAGCTTTCCTACTGGTGCTTTTTCATGCCACTTAATTTCTTTACAAGCTTCTCCTTCAGTGCCTTCAGCAAGCACACCATTTTGTGAGCCTAGTAAATGCTTAAGGAAGTACTCATGTCCTTTAGATGAACTACCAATTAAGTTAGCACGCCATACGAATAAATTACGCGGGAAATTGTCTTCTGCATCAATATCTTCATAAGCAAAATTCAAATCACCACTCTTAAGTTTGTCAGCAACATATTGAGATACTGCTGCTTCATCAGTTGCGCCTGCCTCTTCAGCTTCTTTAGCGAGTTCTAATGGATTTTGATCAAACTGTGGGACTGATGGTGTCCAACCCATACGCTGTGCAGCGACATTGTAGTCTGCTAACTGATTACCGCGATATTTTGCTTTTGCTGTTGACGCTAATAAATCATCCGCTTCAACACGCTCATAACGCCACTGATCTGTATGGAAATACCAGTAAGTTGTTGATGCCATATGACGTGGCGGTCTATTCCAATCAAGGCCGAAGGCTATTGGCGCCCAACCTGCTTGAGGACGGAGTTTTTCTTGTCCTACGTAGTGTGCCCAACCACCACCTGATTGACCCACACAACCACACATATGAAGTAGGTTCATGATGCCACGATAGTTCATATCATTGTGGTACCAATGGTTAATTGCTGCACCTAGAATAACCATGGATTTACCTCTAGTCTTAGAGGCATTTTCAGCAAATTCACGACCTGTTCTTTCTAAATCAGCTGCTGGAACACCCGTAATCTTAGCTGCCCATGCTGGTGTATAAGGCACACTTTCATCATCGTATGAAGTGGCTAGGTTATCACCCAGTCC